>CAXMQC010000034.1:0-3513 GCA_964195285.1 Akkermansiaceae bacterium | reverse complement strand
GTTATTTGGCCGGGCCGGCGGCCGGTCACCGATCACAAGCAAGTGATCAATCGGCCGATATCAGAATTTGCGGTTTCCGCTCTCGTCGATCACCTTATACCGGAAAGCCGGTGTTGGAGACCCAATTCCGCGCAGCATTGTACCGTCACGCGGTGACACGAGAGGACATTGACACAAGCGCAGCCTAAATTCGGAAGCCAACCGACGGCGAAATCCCGGCCACCGCATCGCCGGGGCCGCTGGCGGTTGGGCATGCGGCTGTTAACAGTGCAGGCAATGGCCGCGGTTATGCTTATCGGCCTAGTCTCGGTTGGTGCGCATGCCCAAACGGAAAATTCACCCCAGGCCGCGGATGCCGATGCCGCCGTCGCGCGGATGACGGACGCGGAGGTCCGCGAGAAACTGATCGTGACAATGCAGCAAGAGACGGCGAATGAGGGCGCGAGGTCTTCAGGCGGCGGCGTTGGCGTGACGCTCGCCCGGCTCCGGCTCCGCCTCGAGGCCTTCGTCGGAGAGCTCGCCAACCATGGCCAGACAATCGTTACCGGACTGACCATCCTGCCTTCCGAACTTCGGAAAGCCTTGCGCAAGGTAACGGGTGATGCCGGGCTCGCCTGGCTACTGCTGATGCTCGCGGTCGTTCTGGCCGGTGCCATGGCCACCTATGTCGCCGTATCGGCCACGACCCGAAAAACACGCGGCGCACTGGTCGCTGCCGCGCCGGATAACCTGCCGGATCGATTGGGCATGGCCACCCTGCATTTTGGATACAGCCTTCTGCCGTTGGCCGGTTTTGCTCTTGCCGGCTTCGCGATGACCGTCCTGCTGGTCGACGGAAACGGGCCGGAACGGGCCTTTGTCGTCACCTTCGTCACCGGGGCATTCATCGTGCTGGTGCTCGCGGCAATCCTTCGGATATTGATCGCGCCGTATATTCCGTCGCTGCGGCTCATTCCGCTCTCCGACCGGTCGGCGCAGTTTCTGTATCGCTGGATCCTGGTTCTGGCCGGAACCGGGACGATCCTCTGGCTGTTCGGCGGGCTGGTGATCCTGACCGGGATGGCGCTACAGGCACATCTGGTGCTCGTGCTTTTCATAGGACTGGTGATGACGCTGTTGGTCGTGGCGATGACGCTGTCGGCGCGGGCGCCAGTCGCCGACATGATTCTGCGGCAGGCCGCAAGCCCGGTCGGCGAGCAGATTGCGCGGAAATGGCACTGGCTTTTCATCCTTTATATTTTGCTGGTCTATGCGCTGTGGGGCCTCAGCATGCTGTCGCGCGGGCCGTCGGCAATCTGGCCGGCGCTTGCCAGTCTGGGCGTCATCGTGGCGCTTCCCGTGATCGACCGGTGGATCGGCCACGCGCTGGCGACGACCTTGCGGCTTCAATCGCTGGAGACCGGGATCGCGAAGCTTAATGCCCTCGCCGAGGGCGAAGCGTCGGACAGTGCCACATCAAATTCATTGGAAGATCTGAAAGTGCGGCAGGAAACCCGCCAGCGCTATGCACGGCTCGGTCGACAGGTCGCGCGGGTTTGCGTGATTGCGGCTGCCACGCTGATGTTGTTCCGGATCTGGGGCGTCAACTTCGCGGGCGACGCCAGCGCCCAAATGCAGGCGCATTTTTGGGACGCCATGCTGGGGGCGGCAATCACCATCTTCATCGCCTGGATATTGTGGCGGGTGGCAACGGCGCTGATCGACCCCTATCTTCCCGTATCGGAGGAAGACGAGTTCGCGGCGCCTGGTGAGACCCAGCCGCGGACGCGGTTGGAGACCTTGCTTCCGGTTCTCCGCAAAACGATTTTTGCCATGCTGGCCGTTTTCACGACGATGATCGTACTGTCCGGCCTGGGCGTGGATATCGGACCGCTGCTGGCCGGCGCCGGCGTGATCGGGTTGGCCATCGGCTTCGGCGCCCAGACGTTGGTGAAGGATATCGTGTCGGGAATTTTCTTCCTGATCGACGACGCTTTCCGGGTCGGCGAGTATATCGAGTTCGGCAGCATCCGTGGCGAGGTTGAGGCGATCATGTTGCGCTCGCTGAAGCTGCGCCATCATCGCGGCGCGATCCATACCGTGCCATTCGGCGAATTACAGACGGTGACCAATTACAATCGGGACTGGGTCATTTACAAGATGGAATTCCGGCTGCCGGCGGACACCGACGTTGCAAAGGTTAAATCGGTGGTCAAGCAGGTCGGCAAGGAGATGCTGGCCGATCCCGAACATGGACAGAATCTTCTCCAGCCCTTGAAATCACAAGGCATTCAGCGGATGGAGGAGGACGCAATCATTCTGCGCATGAAGTTCATGTGCAAGCCCCGCGAACAGTTCGTCCTGCGGCGTGAGGCCTATCGGCGGATCAAGCAGGCCTTCGCCGAAAACAACATCAAATTTGCGGCCCGCGCGGTACGGGTCAAAACCGGAGAGGCGGCGTCGAAACCCGGCAACGGAGATGCCACGGTCGGTGCCGCGGCAGGGTTGGACACCAGCGCCTGATCCCCTACTCGGGCAGCAGCACGATCTTGGCCGCCGCCGTACGACCGGCGTCGAGGTCCCGGAAGGCCGCGGGACCGTCTTCCAGCGGGCGGTGTTCCACCCAGGAAAGGTCACCCAGAGCGCCGCGGTAGAGCGCGTCGGCGGAGGCGCGCAGGTCGGCTGTGGTGTATGTATAGACGCCAATGAAGCTGAGCTCCGCCAGGGTGATTTTACGCACATCCATCTCGCCCGACGAATCCTGCAGCCCGACATGAACAACGACCCCGCCGGGTCGCGCCGCGTGGATGGCCAGCTCGCGAGTCTTCGGGCTGCCGACGCAATCGAAGGCGATATGGGAGCGCTGCCCGGCCGGGTTGGTATCGGCGGGATCGAAACAGTTGATGCCGGCCGTGGCCGCGGTCTCGCGCCGCAGCTTGTTGGTCTCGGCCAGCCGGACCGTGCGGGCGCCGCGCGATTTCAAGACCAGCGCCGTCAACAGCCCGACCGCGCCGCCGCCGATCACTATCGCGTTGCATTCCGCCAACGGCCGCCACGAGGCACGCTCCCCCAGATCCACGGCATGCCATGCGGTTGCCGCGGGTTCGGTGAGCGCCGCCTGTGCAGGTTCCATGCCGTCCGGTAGATCGACCAGGCAATGTTCCGGTATGGTCACATATTGCGCATAGGCGCCGGCCCGCGTCATGCCGATCATGGTGCGGTTTTCGCACAAATTGCCACGCCCGGTCAGGCAATAGTCGCAATGGCCACAGGTAATCAGCGGATTCATGGTGACCCGCCGGCCCACGCCCTCGCCGCCCACCACTTCACCGGCGGCCTCGTGACCCAGGATCAGCGGCGGCAGGCGGCGCGAGTCGTGCCCGTGCCAGGCATGCATGTCGGACCCGCAGATACCCACCGCGTCGATGCGTACCAACGCCTCGCCGGGTCCCGGGGCCGGGTCCGGCTCGTCACGATAATCGAGTGTTTGCGGCGCCGTATAAACGAGGGCTTTCATTCCAGCTTGCCTTCCCG
>CAXMQC010000033.1:0-5831 GCA_964195285.1 Akkermansiaceae bacterium | reverse complement strand
CGGTCAAGGGAACCCGGCCTCCGGTGGGGCTTCGCGGCCCGCCGGGTGCGTTGCGGCGCTTGCCCGATGCGGGTATCGCGCCGCGGACCGCGCCTGCCAGGGCGGGCCGTGAAGCACCATCAAATGGGTCTTTATCAACGCTCCTTGGTATAATTAACCACCCATAATTCTTTGCAGGAGGCGTTCGTCGTTGGCGAGCGCCTCTTTCGTCAGAGCGGCGTCGATCCGCCCCAGCCGCATCGGCAACGCCCGGTCGCAAGCGGCGAGCGCGGCGCGGGCGTTCTGTTCGGCCATCAACACCGATGCGCCGGCGGCGGCGATATCGCGCAGAGCCGCCGTTACCGTGGCGGCCAGCGCCGGCGCCAGGCCCAATGTCGGTTCGTCCACCAAAAGCAGCCGGGGACGGGACATCAGGGCGCGCGCGATGGCCAGCATCTGCTGTTCGCCACCCGACAATTGCCAGGCCAGCGCGTGCCGCCGTTCGCCAAGGCGTGGGAACAAGTCGTACATTTCCAGGACCTGCGCGGCGCGGGCCGCGGCGCCGTCGCGGCAGGCGACCAGAAGGTTCTCCTCGGCCGTCATGCCGGCAAATACTCTGCGGCCCTCGGGCACGTAGCCGATGCCCAACCGCGCCCGCTGGCGTGGCGAACGCCCGGCGAGCGACCGGCCCGCAAGCTTGACCTCTCCCGCGGTCTGGCGCGCCAACCCTATCAGGGCATTGAGCAGGCTGGACTTGCCCGCCCCGTTGGCGCCGATCAGCGCCACGATCTCGCCCGGCCAGATAGAAAATCCGGCATTTTGAACGGCATGGACGCCGCCATGGGATACGGCCAGGTCTCGTATGTACAACAGCGGGTCAGCTATTTTCTTTCTCCTCGTCGGGCGCTTGGCCAAGCCATGCCGCGATCACGGCGGGTTCGCGCCTTACCTGTTCCGGGGCGCCATCTGCAATGACCCGCCCGGCATCGAGGCAGACCAGCCGCGATACGAATCCGGTCAGGAATTCGAGATCATGCTCGACAACCACCAGCGTAACGCCGGATCGACTCACCGCCGACAAGATCGAGGCCAGCGCCTGACGTTCCTCCCCGGTGAGGCTCGCGGCAGGTTCGTCAAGCAACAGCAATGCGGGTCCGGCAATCAGCGCGCGGGCGATTTCCACCCGGCGGCGCAGGCCGGGCGGCAATGTTCCGCACGACCGCCAGGCGACATCACCGAGGCCCAGCCGGGTCAGCAAATGCATGGCCTCACCCCGCGTATGGGCGATGTCCCGCGCCCGCCAGTCACCAACCGCGGCGTTGTCCAACGCACTCATTCCGTCGACCAGCTTCAGCGACTGGAAGGTCCGGGTCATGCCGGCCCGCGCAATACCGACAGGCGGCAATCCGTCGATCCTTTTGCCGCCCCATCGGATATGCCCGGCATCCGGCCTCTCGGTCCCGGCGATCAGATTGACCAGAGTGCTCTTGCCCGACCCGTTGGCCCCGACGATGCCGATCGCCTCGCCCGGTGCGATCGACAGATCGACGCCGTCTACGGCCCGTACGCCGCCGAAATGGCGCACCAGCCCCCCGATCTCCAATTGCGACGGTTTGGGCGCGGCAGATGGCGCGATCTCGCCGGGCGGCGGCGGGTCCTGTTCCGGCATCCACTTGCCGCGCGCCATCCGCAGTCCGCCGATCAGGCCCCAGGGCGCGGCGACGACCATCGCCAGCAGCGCCGCGCCATAGGCCAGCAGGTAATATTTCTCCAGTGGTCGAAACCATTCCGGCAGATGGACCAGCAACACCGCCCCCAGGATCGCGCCGGCGATGCTGGTGCGCCCGCCGATCACCGCGATGGCCAGCAGCGACACCATGACCGGGAATTCCAGAACTTCCGGCGAGACCACGCGCACCGTATGGACCTGCAGCGCCCCGGCCGCGCCGCCGAACAGCGCGCTGAGCAGGAAAGCCGCGAAGCGCAGCCGGCGAATGTCGATGCCCGCGGCCTCGGCCGCCATCGGCTGTTCGCGCATCAGGGTAAGCCGCACCCCGGTCAGCCCGCCGGTAAAGCGCCGCGCGGCG
This sequence comes from Akkermansiaceae bacterium, assembly GCA_964195285.1. Classification (GTDB taxonomy): domain Bacteria; phylum Pseudomonadota; class Alphaproteobacteria; order UBA8366; family JADFVY01; genus JADFVY01. Next base: position 3,765 of record CAXMQC010000033.1, on the reverse strand, counting down.
ACGGCGCCCAGAACAACCAGCCCCCAGACCAGAAGCATCAGAGGCCAGCCCCGCTCGACGGTCAAGCCGAACAGGTTCAGCTTCGCGACGCCGGCAATGCCGTTGGCGCCACCGGTCACGCTCTCCCAGTTTACCGCCACCAGCAGGGTGACCTGCCCGATGCCCAGCGTCGCCAATGCAAAATAGTGGGATTGCAGCCGCAAGACCGGCAGCGCCACGGCGGTCGCCAGTAATCCCGCCGCAAGAATTGCCGTCGGGAATGTCAACTCGAATCCCATGCCGGCCTTCGCCGACAGGATGCCCGCAACATAGGCGCCAAGTCCGAAGAAAGCGCCCTGGGCCAGGGACAAGGCGCCGGCATGGCCGAACACGAACTGATAGCCAATGGCGGCCAGCGCATAGATACCGGCCAGGGTCAGCAGCCGTAGCGAATAGGGATCGCCCTGGATGAACGGCCAGGCGGCCAGCGCCAGTGCGCCGGCCAGCAACAATGCGTTGATGTCCCGGCCCAGCCAACCGCGTAGCCGCGCCGCCGCGTTCATGCCCGCCGCCCCACGGCTTCGCCGAACAGCCCCTGGGGCCTGAAGAAGAGTATGACCAGCAGCGCGGCGTACAACAGGCCGGTCGCAACCGCGTAGTCGAACAGGGCCGCCACCACGATCTCGAACAGCGCTACCAGCATGGCGCCGGCCAGCGCGCCGCCGATGCGGCCCCAGCCGCCGATCACCACGGCGATATAGGCCTTGACGATAAAGCCCGTACCGTCCGTTGGCGTGATGAAAAACTGGTTGGACAACAACAGCCCGGCGGCACCCGCCAACGCCGCCGCAAGCGCGAAAGTCAGTGCCACCATGCCGCCTACCGGGATGCCGAGCGCCGACGCGATTTCACGGTCCTGGGCGGTGGCGCGCAGCATCCGGCCAAGCTGGCTGCGGCCCAACAGCCTATGGACGCCGCCGATCAGCACCGCCGCCACGCCAAGGATGGCAAGCGCCTGGTGGGTAATCATCAATCCGGCAAACTCGAGTCGGCCGGCGCCGAACAGTGCCGGCGCGGCGCGCGGCTCGGCGCCGAAAATGCCATTCAATCCGTTCTGGATGATGATGCCCAGCGCGATGGTGCTGATGAAGACGGAGACCGGCGGGCGGTCACGCAATGGCCAATAGGCCAGCGCCGAAACCGCCAGCCCGATTGCGGCCATCAGCAGCATCACGAGCGGCAGCAGCAGAATGCCGGGCAGCGGAACCAGCCCGGCCAGGGCGACCGCCAGGAACCCGCCCGCCACCACCAGATCGCCTTGTGCGAAATTGACCGCGCTGGTGGCGTTCAGGACCAGCACGAAACCCAGCGCAACCAGCGCATAAGCCGCACCCAGAGTGACGCCGTTTATGGCGAGTTGCAGCAGTTCCAAGCCGGCCTCCCGGGCGTTATTGGCTCAGATCAACCCCTTCGTAGCGTTTCACGATGCCCGGCACGCGGTTTTGCCCGTCATAACACACGATGACCGCGTCATGCGCCATGTTCCCCTTGCCGTCGGATTTGTAGGTCATGGCCAACCCGTCGAAGCCATTACCGGCCAGCCAGTCGCGCATCGCCGCTGGCGCCATGGCGCCAGCGGCGATCGCGGCCAGAATCATGCGCGTCGCGTCGTACTGGGCCAGCGCGAAGGCATCGGGCTCGCTGCCGAAGCGGGTCCGATAGGCGGTGGTGAACTTCGCCATCTCCGGCGAGCCGCCGGATATCGGCGAACTGCCGCTTTCCGCGCAGACACCTTTCAGTTCCGCCGGTTCCAGCAGCGCCGCCGTGGTCGGTTGATGCATCGCCGAACCGGCGACGATGGGAATATCGATGCCCTGCGCCCGCGCCTGGCGAACCAGCAGCGCGGTCGAGCCGGAATGCATATGCAGCACCAGTACATCCGGGTTTTCGGCCATTGCCTTGACGAGCGCCGGGGTCATGTCCTTCACCGAAACCTCGAGCCCTTCCTCATAGACCGGCGCGGCGCCCAGCGACCGGAAGGTCGCCGCCAGATGGCCCCGGCCGCTTTGACCGTAGGCGGTGGTCTGGTACAGGATCGCCGGGCGCTTCGCACCCAATTCTTCTACCACGTAGCGCGCGTGGGCGACCTTGGTCACGGCGTCGCCGGGAAAGAAGCGGAAGATCCACTTGTTGCCCATCTCGGTCAGTTTCGCGGTACCCGATATTGTAACCAGCGGTATCTGATATTCCTCGGCCAGCGGCAACATGGCCAGCATCTGGGTCCCCAGGATCGGCCCGACGATGGCAAGCGTATGTTGTTCGCGCATGGCCCGCTCCATCGCATTGACCGCGACTTCCGGCGAGGTGCTGGTATCCGACACTTCGTATGCGACCGACATGTTGGCCGAGATCGCCTCTTCCAACGCCATCACGGCGCCGTTGCGCTGGGCGGTGCCCTCCAGCGAAATGAAGCCGGTGATCGGCACCAGTATGGGAATGCGCGGCACTTCGGCCCAGGCGGCGCCCGAAACGATGGAAAGGGTCAGAATGGCGAGGATTCGCCGGATGGAAAATTTCAGCATGGCTTTACTCCCTTCGCTGGCATGATCCAGATCAGGTTCGACGGGTTTGATCTCAGCCCCCACGGCGGGGGACACCCCGGTCCTGTTATCAAGGCGAAAAATATACCCCCGGTGCGGATTGTCAATCCATTCGGTCTTCGAAGCGGTTGCGCCACGTGATTTCGACGGGCAATGTGAGACCGAATTGAGGGCAACGGGTTTGAACGACAGCACAAAGAAATGGGTCGCCTTTGCCATCAAGGCCGCGGTGACCCTGGGCCTGGTCTGGTTGGTGCTGCGCGGCGTCGATATCGGCGCGGCGCTGGATCGGATGGCCGGGCTGTCGCCGCCGGCCGCGATCATGGCGGTCGCGCTGTTGATGCTGCATTGTTTCGTGGCCGGCTGGCGCTGGCGGCTGATCATGCGGCTGTTCGGCCCGGCCCTGTCGCTCGGCATCACCATAAGGCTGTTCTTCGAAGGCTATTTCTTCAACAACGCGCTACCGTCGACGATCGGCGGCGATGGTGTGCGGATATTCCGGGCCACCCGTTTTGGCCTGCCGCTGGCCGCCAGCGTCAACGGCGTATTGCTGGACCGCGTGACCGGCCTGACCGGCCTGTTCATCCTGGTGGCGGTCGGCCAGCCGCTGCTTTACGCGCATGTTGAGGACACCGCCACGCGCCTTGCCTTCGCGGCGATCCTGCTGGCCGGGGTCGCCGGGATCGCGGCGATGATCCTGGCCCGGCGCATTCCCGAGCGTCTTCTGCCCGCACCCTTGCGCGATCCCGTCCACAAGCTATCCGAGGCGACCCGCGCCGCCTATCTGCACCCTGCCGTTTCGCTGCCGGTTTTGGGGCTGTCGGTGGTCGTGCACGGCCTGATCGTCCTGTCGGTGCATGTGATCGCGATCGGGCTCGGCCTCGATGTCGGGCTGTTCGAATCGCTGGTGCTGGTTCCCGCGGTGATCCTGCTGTCCACGGTGCCGATTTCGATTGGCGGCTGGGGCCTGCGCGAGGGTCTTATGGTGGTGGCGCTGGGGCTGGCCGGGATTCCGGCCGATGCGGCGCTGTCGGTCTCGATCCTGTTCGGTCTGGCCCAGATCGCCGCCGGCCTGCCCGGCGGCGTCCTGTGGCTGACCGCGGGCGGGACAGCCGCCTCGACGGTCGATCCCGTCGATGCCGAAAGGAAAGATTGATGCTGCGTCTTTACGACTACCTGTCGTCCG
>CAXMQC010000032.1:0-10085 GCA_964195285.1 Akkermansiaceae bacterium | reverse complement strand
GCAAAATTTCCGAGTCGGCCTCGTTTTCCTTTACCAGTTCGGCCAGCGCGTCGGCCAGTAACTGATGGTCGTCAGCAATCAGTATTTTCATTTCCTTAGCACACCCTTCGTGTGGCCAATATTTTTGCTGGCCCATCGTTCTGTGCACCGTCAACCGCATCCTGTATACCACAGTACAGCGATCGCAAATGTAAATAAATGTTATGGGTCGGGCTTCATTCAGTCCTGCTCAGACAGATTGGGAATGCGGGGGCGCGCCGCAGCCCGAGGTCTAGCCGTTCTCCGTTCTATATCACCCGACAGCGGCGCCGGCCGGGATCGCGTCGGTGAAATCCGAGTCGACTCCGTTTAATAGCACCTGGAGCGCCGAGTCGACGCTATGGGTTCCGGTATCGACAACCAGGTCGGGCGAGGCGGGCTCTTCATAGGGCGCCGAAATTCCGGTGAACTCGGCAATTTCGCCGGCCCGTGCGCGAACATAGAGTCCCTTCGGGTCGCGCTGCTCGCACAGTGCCAGGTCGGCCCGGACATATATTTCGCGAAACTCCTCGCCGATGATCGCCCGCGCGTTGTCCCGGTCCTCGCGGTAGGGCGAGATGAAAGCGCTGATCACCAGGAATCCGGCGTCGGCGAACAGGCGCGCAACTTCGGCGATACGCCGGATATTCTCGGCCCGTGCGTCCGGCCCGAATCCAAGGTCGCGGTTCAGGCCTTGGCGCACATTGTCGCCGTCCAGCACATAAACCTGGCGGCCACGCTCGAACAGGCATCGCTGCAGCGCCATGGCGAGAGTCGATTTGCCGGAGCCCGACAAACCGGTCAGCCACAGGACACCGCCGCGGTGCCCGTTTGCCAGCGCCCGTTCGGCGACCGTCACGGTCTGCTCAACCGTGGTCAGGTTGCGCAGCGCCGCGATGTCTACCGCTTCCTTTATGATGCAACCGCCGACCAGGCGATGGTCGCGCGCCAGTACCGCACGGCCGGTGCCGGCGAGCCGATCGAACGAGTCATGGACAATGCGGGAGCGCCCGCGAAGCACTACCTCGGCGACTGCATTTCGCTCCACATGATCGGCCGGGATCGACCCGAGGTCCTGCACATCGATGACCCGCTCGATGGCCTCGACCGTGACCGTATGCGCCGCGGTTGCGAGCCGCAACGACAGCCGGTCGCCCACCATGAGCGGCTTGTCGTCCAGCCAGAACAGCCGCACCCTGATCCTGTTGGCCTCGCCCGGCGCATCGGCCGGCGTCGAAATGATGTGGCCGCGTTCGACGAAGACCTCTTCATCGAAGGTAACGGCCACGGACTGGCCGGCCACCGCGGCGACCGGCGTCGAACCGTTCCAGGCCCGGAACCCCGCGATTTTGGCCTGGCGGCCGCCGGGGGCGAGGCTTATTGTGTCGCCGACCCGCAGCCGGCCGCTTTCGATGCGGCCGACGATGACCCGCTCATCTTCGCGCCGGTAGACATCCTGGACCGGCAGACGCAGGGGTTGATCCAACACCGCCGGCCGTTCCTCGAATGCATCGAGGGCCCCAGTCAGGCTGGGTCCGCGCCACCAGTCGAGGCGCCCGACCTCGTCGGCGGATGGCGCATCCGTGATGTTTTCGCCGGCGCGCGCGGCGATCGGGATGACGGATAGCGGCGCCAGACCGATGTTCGCCAGATAGGCCCGGACGTCGGCCTCGACCGCTTCGAACCGGTCTTTGTCGTAGCCGACGAGATCCATCTTGTTGATGGCGACGGTGATCTGCGATACGCCGAGAAGCGCCAGCAGGTAGGCGTGGCGCCGGGTCTGTTCGGATACGCCCTGCTGCGCATCGACGACCAGCATTGCCGCGTCGGCGCCGGCCGCGCCGGTGACCATGTTCTTGAGGAATTCGCTGTGGCCCGGCGCATCGATGATGACGTAGCCGCGCTTGCGGGTGGCGAACCAGATGCGGGTGGTATCGACGGTAATGCCCTGGTCGCGCTCGATTTGCAGCGCGTCCATCACGAACGACCATTCGAACGGCACGCCGCGGCGCTGCGCCTGGGTATGCAGCTCATCCAGCTTGCCATCGGGCAGGCTTCCGGTTTCGTGCAGCAGGCGGCCGATGAGCGTGGACTTGCCGTGATCGACATGGCCGACGATCACGATCGGAAGCGGCCGCGAAGGCCGGTCGGCGTTGGTATCTGTCATTTTCTGAGGTCCTTAAAGATATCCCTGGGCGCGCAGCCGCTCGAAGGCGTCTTCGGATTCATGGTCCATGGTGCGGCCGGCGCGTTCCGGCGCGCGGGTCGCCTCCAGTTCCGCGATGATCTCGTCCAGGGTTGAAGCGGTGCTGTCGATCGGCAAGGTGATCCCTTCTTCGCCGAGCGAACGGAACCGCTTGCCGTTCCGGGCGAAATAAAGCGGCACCACCGGAATATTTTCGCGCTGGATGTAACGCCAGATGTCAATCTCGGTCCAATGCAGCAGGGGATGGACACGCATATGTGTGCCCGGGCCGAGGTCCGTGTTGTACTGATCCCAGAACTCCGGCGGCTGATCGCGGAAGTTCCATTCGCCCTCGTCGCCGCGCGGGCTGAACACGCGCTCCTTGGCGCGGGTGGACTGTTCGTCGCGACGGATGCCGGTGATCAGCGCTTCGAATCCGTAACGTTCGATCGCTTGGCTGAGGCCGAGGCTTTTGCGGGCGGCGAAGCGCGAGTCCGGCGGCAGGCTGGGGTCGGTGGCCTCGATCGGCGGACATTCATCGGCGATCAGGTCGAGGCCCCATTCACGGGTATACTGGTCGCGGAAGGCATAGGTTTCCGGAAATTCCTTGCCGGTATCCAGATGCGCGACCGGGAACGGCACTCTTCCGAGGAAAGCCCGGCGGGCCAGCCAGATCATGACGTTCGAATCCTTGCCCAGCGACCACAGCATGGCGAGCCGTTCAAACCGGTTATAGGCTTCGCGAAGGATGTATATGCTTTCGTTTTCCAACGCGTCGAGGTTGCTCATATATCGGCTCCAAAATTCCTAAATGTCCGGATCGGCAGATGGATGCCGCATTCGGTCTTGTTACTGTCGCGCCAGCGCCCGGCGCGCTCGTCCTCGCCCGGGGCGATTCGGGTCGTGCAGGTGAGGCACCCGATCGACTGGAAGCCGTCTTCTTCAAGCGGATGGCGCGGCAGTGAATGCGCCAAAAAATACGCGTCCACGTCACCCTGGGACCAATCGAACAGCGGGCTGATTTTCATTTTGTCGTCTACAGCTTCGAATTTCTCGATCGACATCCGCGTCGCCCCCTGTTGACGACGCCGGCCGTTCAACCATGCTGAGAACCCGCCCAGGCCCCGCTGCAGCGGCGCAACCTTGCGGATGAAGCAGCATTTATCCGGCTGGTGCAGCCAGAGATGGTCGGCGGGGTCTTGTTGCTTGACGTCCGCCGGATCAGGGTGAAGGATTCGCAGATCGGCAAGATCCAATTGCTCGACCAGGGCGTCGCGGTAGCGCTTGGTTTCGCCGAAATGCCGGTCCGTATCGAGAAACAGGACAGGCGTGTGGCGATCCGCTTTTGCGACCATATGCAAAAGCACCGCCGCATTCGATCCAAAGGAAGACACAAGGGCGATGCGTCCGGCGAACTCGCGTCGAATAGCATCGTCAACGACCTCCTGCGCACTGGCGCCGGCAAGCCGTTGGTTGAGCCGCCGCGCCTGTTCGGCGTTTTGCGCCAGCGGATCGGGCTGGGGCGCGGAATATAGGTCTTCGGCTAATAACGGGGTATCGGCTTTTGTCGTCATTTTCGGCAATTCCCATTCATCTTAAAATATTGAACCGGTCGGTCCCAGTCATCCCGCCGACGCCAGAGGAGTTGAGACCTCGGGCCACCCTTGCGGACGGTCGATCGCTATTGCGTCAACAACAACGACAGCGACAAGTGTCGGTGGGATACAGGTGTGAGAGATGAAATGGCGTCATGCCGCCGCCAGGCCTGCAAATGCATGGCTGGGCGCCGTCGAAGAAAATTGAAACTAGGTCCGTTATGTCGATTTTCATTGTTGTTCCGCCTCTGCCCGCTGAGGTGGGCCCGCGGAAAGCCGTCCGCGGCGCTTTAGCGTTTGGTGATGCGGTCGCAAGCTGCCCACTCAAATCCCGCAGGTTCGTCCAGGGTGAACCACGCCACGGCGTCAGCCGGTCAGCCGACCCGGTCAATAAACCATCAGAAACATGTGATGTCAATCAGATAACTGAATTTTGATGTTGTATATTATTTAATACATTTATTGATTGTTAAAATAGATTATACCTTTCTGCCCGACGATTCCTGACTGAATTGTGCTGTTGGACAGGTTTTGGGGTCGGGGGGTTACCCGGCCTTCACGATGGACGTTTCCCAGCCATCGAATTTGGCGTCGCAGGCCTCGGCCAGGTCGATCAGGTCGAGGCAGGTTTCGTCGATGGTTTCCTTGTCGACCGGCATGTCGAGCCAGATTTGCAGCGTAAACGGCAGTTCGGCAGACTGTTCGGAATGGGTTTCTTCGCGGACTTCGTAACCGGCGGCCTCGACCGCCTTCCTGAAGCGCGTCCGTGATTCGGCAGTCGCGAATCGAATCAGAAAATCCACTTCACGCGGCAGCGAATGCTGGTCGCCATGCTGCTCCAGATTCCGCAGGACGCCGTCATTCATAAGCCCCTGCAGCTCTTCCGGCGTCGGATAGAGAATCTTGAAATAGTCTTTCCATTCGGGATCGACCTTGGCGTTGATCTGGAACCGGTAGTCGTTGAAGGCCGGCAGCGCCGCGTTGATCCTCTCCTTGGCGATCGTCGCATTGGGCACATAACAGAAGAAAACCACCATGCCGCCGCTGGTGATGCGGCCGACATAGCGCCCGCTCAACTCCTTGCCGGCAATCCGTTCCAGCGCATCCTCGACGCCGGCCACCGGGCCGTCCAGCTCCTTGCGGCTGGGGAATCCGTCGGCATCCGCCTGGCGAAGCCGCATGGCCAGCAGGCAAAGATACTTGTCGTCACCCGCGCCGGACGGGCGTGCATCCAGGTCGAGCGAAATCAGCGCGGGTTTCCCGCTCTCCACTCGAATGAACAGATTCCAGCCCATCGCCATCTCAAATCCCCCCGGCCATACCGGTTCCATATAGTGGCGCAGGCGAGCAGGGTAAAGCCAACGGACGCTTTATCCGTGGAAAAGGCGATTGAATTTGGCTCGCAAACACAAGTCGATGACGCGGTTCGGCAGGTTTCTGGAAAAGCGGCGTGTAATTCGTTACCCTGTGCGCATCGAGGAGGCAACCATGCATATCGTTATCGAACCGAAAGATTTTCGCAAGCTCAGCATCGATACCCAACGCGAATTGATTCGCAAGTTCGCAGATCCCAATTTGCTGGGATCGAAGCGAACCGCGCGCAGTGTCGAGGCCACCTGGAAAAAGCCGGTGGATATGAACAAGACCCTGGCCAGGCGCCTGGTGAACGGCCTGCCCGAAAATCACCGCAAGCGGCTGGAGATTTTCGCCCGCAACGACGGCCGGGCCCGGATGACGGAGCTCCTGGCGGTGACCGGCGACAGCCACTGGCGGGCCTTGTCGCTGTTCGAGGGCGCCATGACTCGCCGTCTGCGCCGCCTGATCGGCGACGAGGAAAAGAAAGCGAATCTGATCGGCTGGGATTACGATTCCACGGTCTGGGACAAGGACCACAAGGAAATCGAGGACGGCGTGTACTACGTAACGCCGAGAACCGCGAAAGCGCTGAAGTCGGTCTTGCTGAGTTAGCAACACCGGGCCAATTTCTAACGGACCAGTTCCACCGCCGACCGGCTATGAATATGGTCATTGGAAGCCCGGACAATTGTGGCTTATCGACGTTTCTTCAGTTTCTCAGCCAAATCGAAGAAAGCACGTACCAGCCGCGACTCCCGACGTTCAACGAGGCAGTTGACATGGGCCGTCGTATAGATGTCCGCGTCCACCACTTCCACCGTACGCAGGTCCGGGTGGGGAATGTATTCGATATCGGAGACTCCGCCAATACCGATGCCCCGCGCCACAGCCAGCCACACGGCCTCGCGGCTGCCGATGGCCATGACCGGATTGATGGTCACACCGGCGTCGCGAATCGCCGTTTCAAAGGCTAGCCGTGTCGTGGAACCAACCTCGCGCAGCACCATGTGCTCACCCTCCATTTCGGCAAGATGTATCCGCCGGCGCTTGGCGAATCGGTGCGTCTTGTTGACGAATACCACGACCGGGTGACGACTATACGGCATGGCATAGATGCGGGGGTCGTCCTCCACATGGGCAAGGACAGCCACATCAACGGAGTAATCCAGAATTCGTTCGACCATTTCCATCGAGTTGCCGACCGTCACCGAGAGCCCGACGCCGGGGAAGCGCTCATTAAATGCGCTCAGCATTTCCGTGGCGTGATAGGGGCCGACGGCGCCCACATGCAGGCGCCCGGTCTGAAAACCGCCATAGGCATTCAGCAAATCCTCGGCTTCTGCCTCCAGACTGATGATTCGTTGCGCGATGCGAAAAAGGCTTCCGCCGGCCTCGGTCAATTCGACGCGCCGGCCCCGGCGGTGAAACAACTCGACATCAAAACGCTGTTCCAGAGCCTTGACTTGGCTGGTGATCGTTGGCTGTCCCACATTCAGGACCCGCGACGCCGCCGTAAATCCGCCTTCGGCGGCGACCGCGTGGAAGGAACGGAGTTGCGTATGATTCATTGATTTTTCCAATAGGACTGATTGATTATTCGCATTAGACGAATATAAGAAATTGTGGAACGCTAGGCAAACCCTCGGTGAATTTATGAGCGGGTAGTCGAAGAAGCTCCGCCGACGCCGAAGGGGGGAGACGACATGTGGACGTATGAAAATCCTGTCCAGATCAGGTTCGGCGCCGGCTCGCTCAACGGGATCGGCGACTTGGTTCACGACCGCGCCTATTGCCTCGTCACCTATGATGAACCGATTTTTCATGACTTCGCCCAGCGCATTGCCGTCACCGCCGGTCGGGCCGCGCTCACGATCAACAATGTCATTCCGAACCCGGACTTTCACATGCTCGCCGAGGCCTGCACCCAGTTTGCCGCGGTCCGGCCGGTCCCGGAAGTCATCATCGCCCTGGGCGGTGGATCCGTTATCGACGCCGCCAAGGTGGTTGCCGCGGGCGGCAACGGCTTCGATGTCGTTAAGCGCTATCTCGAACACGGCGCGGGCGAGGATGCGCTGACGGCCATCCCGATAGTCGCCATCCCGACGACCGCCGGCACGGGAAGCGAAGTCACCAGTTGGGCAACCGTGTGGGATACCGATACCAGCCGCAAATATTCCCTGTCGCGCCGGTCCTTGTATGCGACCGATGCGCTGATCGACCCCGAACTGATGGTGGGAATGCCACGTGCGTTGACTGTCAGCACCGCCCTCGATGCCCTTTCCCACTGCCTGGAAAGCATATGGAATGTGAACGGTAATCCGGTTTCCACCAATCACGCGGTCAGTGCCGCGACGGAAATCCTGGCTGTTCTCCCTGCGTTGGTGGACGACCTGGGAAATCTGGATCTCCGCGTCCGGATCGCCCGGGCCGCCACCATGGCGGGACTGGCGTTTTCCAACACCAAGACCGCGCTGGCCCATGCCATTTCATATCCCATCACCCTGCATCACGGTACGCCGCATGGGTTTGCCTGTTCGTTCAGCCTGCCCATGGTGATGCGTAGCGTAATCGGCGCCAGCGACGCCTGCGACGATGGCTTGCGGCGTATATTTGGATCGGATTTACTGGCCGGCGCGGACCGGCTGGCGGAATTTCTCGTCAATCTCGGCGTCTCCGTCGATAAGGCGGATTACGGAGTCGATGACGGGGAGTGGCGGGAGTTGATCGAAACCGCCATGACCGGTGAAAGAGGACGCAACTTCATCGGATCGCAAGAGCGCGTGGCCGAGAGTCTTGGCGCCACCAAACGGTGACCGGGAGACTTCATCCACGCGCCTACAACTGAATTTTTGGCCAAAAACAGGAGGCAATAATGTTTACCAAAACAAAATCACAAGACCCACGCAGGAGCCACGTCCGGCGGGCTATCGCCTGGACGGCCGCGACCGTATTCTCGCTCGGTCTGTCGGGACAAGCGCTTGCGGCGGCGGACTGCGAGAACCCCGACGCCCTCACATTCGCCATCATCCCAACCGAGGAATCGGTGGCGGAACTGCAACTCTACAAACCGGTCACCGACCGTATGGCGGAAATGACCGGCAAAAAAATACAGTTCTTCATGCCCACATCCTACGCATCCGTTGTTGAAGGCATGTTGAGTGGCTTCGTCCATGTCGGCGTTTTAGGTCCCTATACCTATGTCATCGCCAACGAAAAGGATCCCAACATCGAGGTCTTTGCCACCTACGCCAAGCGGCCCGGTCATCTTCAGGAGGAAGGACCCGGTTACCGTGGTGTCCTGGTGACCAAGAAGGGATCCAAGTTCACTACGATCGACTCGCTGAAGGGTGCCGTGCTTGGCCTCACCGACCCGGGCAGCACATCGGGCAATCTGATGCCGCGCGTGGTGTTCGCGGACACGGTCGGCATGGGTCTGGACAAGTATTTTGGCAAGGTGGTCTACACGGGCAGCCACGAGCTTTCCACGGTCGCCGTCCACCAGGGCAAGGTCGATGCGGCCTTTGTCGCCACGCACCGGTTCGACAACGTGGTCGACAAGGGCGAGGTGAAACTGGATGAATTCAATGTGCTGTGGAAATCCGATCCGATCCCGCAGGACCCCTTCGTCTACCGCAATTCGCTGTGTGACGATATCAAGAAGAAGATCGAGGACACGTTCCTGGGCCTCAAGGACCAGCCCGGCGCAAAGCAGTTCCTCGACAACGTCAAATCCAATACATTTGTCCGCATGACGTCCGATGATTACAATATCATCCGCGCCTTGAAGAAGGCCAAGGACGAGCGCAAGAAAAAGAAAGACGCGGGCTGATGGCGGCTGCCGGCCGGAGGGGGACGGCTTCCCTGTCCGGCTGGCCCCCATTGATCAAGGCGTTTCAGTGAGATATTTCTCTGGCCAGGGGGCTATGCATGGCGATCTTGGAAGTTCGTGATCTTCGCGCAAGCTATTCCGCCAGCGGCCCGGAAATTCTGAAGGGTGTTTCCTTTAGCGTCGAGGCCGATGATTTCTTTGCCATCATCGGCCCGAGCGGCGCCGGCAAATCGACCCTGATCCGCTGTATCAACCGGCTGGTGGAGCCGACCGGCGGCGAAATCATTTTCTACGACCGAGAGATTACCAAGCTGCCGGGCCGCCAATTGCGCCTGCTGCGGCGCGATATCGGCATGATATTTCAAGAGTTCAACCTCATCGACCGCATGAGTGTCATGGACAACGTGCTGTCCGGCCGCCTCGGCTACACCAGCAGCCTGCGCAGCCTGCTTCGCGCCTTCCCGCGCGACGATATTCAACATGCCTTGACCCTTCTCGACCGAGTCGGATTGTCGGAGCATGTGGACAAACGCGCCGATGAGCTTTCCGGCGGGCAGCGCCAAAGGGTGGGTATTTGCCGGGCCCTGATGCAGAACCCTAAACTGCTGCTGGTGGACGAGCCTACCTCGGCCCTCGATCCGAAGATTTCCCGCGAGGTCATGGCGCTCATCAAACAAATGGCCACGGAACTCAAGGTGCCGTGTCTGTGCAACATTCACGATGTCCAGTTGGCACTGGAGTTTTGCAACAAGATTATCGGCCTCCAGGACGGCAACAAGATGTTCGACGGCCCCACCGAGGAAATGGATCAGGCCATGCTCGACGAAATTTATGCCATGGAAGTTCTGTAGCCGGTCATGAGCGACACCTTGGCATCACCGGCGCGGGACCAAATTCCGACGGTCGACGACATCATGAAATCGCGGCGCCGGAACCGCTATGGCAAGGGCGCCTTTTACATGCTGCTTCTCATCATGGTGTTGTGGAGCATCAAGGTCACCGTGATCGAGGACACGGATTGGGCGCGGATCGGTTCGGTGGGAAACGTGATCGAGGCGGCCAATCGTTTTTTCGGTATAGATTTTTCACTCTTCCCATCGCT
>CAXMQC010000031.1:0-2434 GCA_964195285.1 Akkermansiaceae bacterium | reverse complement strand
GTGACGCCGGCCTGCCGCAACGGTTCCTTTTGAATCTTATTGGTGGCGGTCTTCGCCAGCGATTCGACCGCCTCGATGTACCGGGGTACGGCGAAGCGGGGAATCTGTTCGACGCAATAATCCAGCAAGGCGACATTGTCGATATCGGCGCCGCCGTCGGTGACGATATAGGCTTTTACCTCGTCTTCGCCGCCCGCGCCCTCGACCTTGATGCCTACGACCGCGCTCTCCTGGACATCGGGATAATTGTTCAGAACTTGTTCAATCTCGAACGAGGAAATATTCTCGCCGCGCCGGCGAATGCGGTCCTTGATCCGGTCGGCGTAATACAGCCGGCCCTGTTCGTCGAAATAGCCGGCATCGTTGGTGTGGAACCACAAATTGCGCCAGGCTTCGACGGTTTTTTCCGGCATGCGGAAATAACCCTGGTTGAAACAGAACGCGACCTTCGGACGAACGACGATTTCGCCGACTTCGCCCTGGGGCATCTCGGCGTCGGTTTCGGCATCGACGATGCGCACCTCGAAAAACTCGTCCAGGATCCAACCGGCCATGCCGGGCAGGAGGGGGTCGTCCGCCTTCGTATAGCAGGGAATATTGCTCTCGGTTGAGCCATAACCCTGCATGAATTTAAAGCCGAAGCGCTCCTCCATCGCGGTACCCCATTCGGCGGCGATGGGGACCGCCATGACCGTGCGCAGTTGATGATCGCGATCATGTTCGGTTTCCGGTGTATTGAACAGAAACTCGGGAATAATGCCCAGCGCATTCGATACGGTGGCCTTGCAGCTACGTATGTCGTCGAGCCATCGAGCCGGAGAGAAGCGCTCGATGCAATAAACCCTCGAGCCGGCTATCAGGGCACCGAGCACCTGCAACAACAGCCCCATGGCGTGGAACAGGGGCATGCAGATGTATTGGCAATCTTGTTCGGTCATTTCCATGACGCGGGCCATGCCATGGCCGAATAGATAGCAATGGGCGTGCGGCATCAGGACGCCTTTAGACGGTCCGGTAGTGCCCGATGTGTACATGATGCAGGCGATGTCCTGGGGCGTGGGGGTAACCAGCACATCGCCTTCGAGCGGGGCAAGATCGCGGAACGCCGAGAACGTCATGGCCGGCGCCGCCGCCAGAACCGCCGGACGTTGGTCCGGCACATCGCCGGCGACATAGATGGTTGCCACGAGACTTTCATTGCCGCCCTGAACGGCATCGAAGGCATCGTTCAACACCGCATCGACGAAAACCACGCGGGGTTCGGCATTGCGCATCTGCTGTTGCAGGAACGCGCCCTTGAGTTCGGTATTGATCGGTACGAAAATGGCGCCGATTCTCATGATCGCCAGCATGGCCAGCATGAACTCAATACGGTTCTTGAGCATGACCATGACCCGGTCGCCCGGCGCCACGCCCAGACTGGCCAGCTTGCGCCCCAAATCGCCGCTATCCTGGTGCAGGCCGGCAAAGGTAAGGGAGGTGCCATGTTCAAAGGCCATGAACTCGCGCTCGCCAAGCGCCTCGGCCTGCCGTCGCACCAGGTCAACCAAAGTCCAGTTCGAATAATCCCCAGCCATCGTCTGCCGCACTCCCCTGTTCACGCGCCGCGCCATTTTGACCGATCATAAGGCGCTGATACCGAACCGAACAAGTAACAAGGTGGCGCAGAGTACAGGAAGTATAAACGGGGTTCTCTACCTGTCACCAGTCCAGTCCCCGGCGAAGAATGCACCGACGCACAGTACCTGGGTGATGGTGTGATGGCCTATTTTGGATGGCCGCGCGCGCACGAAGATGACGCCCAAGGTGCCGTCCGCGCCGGTCTAGAAATTGTCGATGCCATCACGACGCTTGAGACGAATACCGTGTTACAGGTGCGTGTTGGCATCGCAACGGGCCTGGTAGTGGTGGGCGAAGATGGGGCGGAGGCCAAGCTCACCGATCACGAGGCTCCGTCGGGCGCGGACGGACAAGCCCAGGAGCGTGAGAATTTTGACAATGACTAGAGGATCTTTGACGGCAGCGATGAACTTGAAGCAGCCACAACAGTTGCGTAGGTCGGGTTAGCGCATCGCAACCCGACCTACGCAACTGCTTGGCTGGGCCTGAGCGGTTCGTTGGCAATGGCCGGGCGGGTGATATGGCGGCACAGGCGTTCGAGTTCCTTGCGCTGACGGGCGCCAGCCGGAAAACCAATTACCTAGCCAATGTCCGCTTTAGGGCACACAGCGGAAGTCCAGTGCCTGCATAGTCTAGCGGCGGCTTTACGCTCTGGGCCGGCCGTTTCAAAACGGTAGCGTCGTAAAGATCCGGACGCCACTAATATCGTTGCCGTGACGCAACGCCACGCCGACACGATCGACTTTCATGCCGAGCACTTTAAAGGGTTGCTTCGCCAGAACGCTGAAGGCGAGTTCACCCTCTTCGTGTACCT
>CAXMQC010000030.1:0-3131 GCA_964195285.1 Akkermansiaceae bacterium | reverse complement strand
CTGGCCCATCGGCTCGACCGCGACACCAGCGGCTGTCTGGTTCTGGGGCGGAATCCGAAATCGCTGAGGCGGCTGGCGCGGTTGTTCTCGAAGGGCCAGGCGGACAAGACCTACTGGGCCGTGGTCGAGGGCGCACCCGGGAAACCCTCGGGCCGTATCGACCTGCCGCTGGCCAAACGTTCGACGAAAAAAGCGGGCTGGCGCATGGTGGTGGATGCCGAGGCGGGCAAGCCGGCCGCCACCACATACCGCACGCTGGGTTCGTCCGATGGCCTGACCTGGCTGGAATTGCGTCCCAAGACCGGGCGCACCCACCAGGTCCGGGTACATTGCGCCGAGATCGGCTGCGCCGTGCTCGGCGACCCGGTTTACGGATCGAGCCGCAGCGTCGCCAACCCACCGCCGCTCCATCTGCACAGCCGCGCCATAAGCCTGCCGCTCTCTTCGGCGAAGGACCCGGTCACGGCCACCGCCGAACCGCCGGAACATATGCACGCGGCGTTGACGGCCTGCGGCTGGGTGGCGAGCATTTAGGAAACGGTCTTTTCGACAACGGACCCACACACCATATCAACTTATTATGGACCGAAAGCCGTCATCGCTTTCCCGCCGCGCCTTCGTGCTGTCGGCGGCGGCGGCCGGGTTGGGTTTCCCGCCTGGCCGGACCATTGCGCAGCCCGCCATTCACACCAGGCCGATCCCGTCGACCGGCGAGCGGCTGCCGGTGATCGGCATGGGAAGCTGGCTGACTTTCGATGTCGGGGTCGATAGCTGGCTGCGCGACGGGCGGGCCAAGGTGCTGCGCGCTTTTTTCAAGCTTGGCGGGGCGGTGGTCGACTCCTCGCCGATGTACGGCTCGTCCGAATATGTAATCGGCTATTGCCTGGACCGCATCGGCGGCGCGGTCCCGGTATTCGCCGCCACCAAGGTCTGGACCCCGGGCCGGGCGCTGGGCATAGGCCAGATGCAGCATTCACGCGATCTGTGGGGCGTGCCGCGCTTCGACCTGATGCAGATCCACAATCTC
Organism: Akkermansiaceae bacterium; assembly: GCA_964195285.1. Lineage (GTDB taxonomy): Bacteria > Pseudomonadota > Alphaproteobacteria > UBA8366 > JADFVY01 > JADFVY01. The sequence continues at coordinate 2,104 of CAXMQC010000030.1, read as the reverse complement.
GTGGACTGGGAAGCGCATCTGGAGACCCTGCTGGAATGGAAGGCGGCAGGCAAAGTCCGCTATATCGGCATCACCACCTCGCATGGCCGCCGGCACCGCGATCTCGAACGGATCATGGCCGATCAAACGATTGATTTCGTCCAGTTCACCTATAATGTCATCGACCGCAAGGCTGAACGCCGCCTGCTGCCGCTGGCCGCGGAGCGCGGACTGGCGGTGATCATCAATCGGCCATTCCGGGGCGGTGGCCTGTTCGACCGGTTCCAGGACCACCCCCTGCCCGAATGGTCGGCCGAATTCGACGCCACCAACTGGGCGCAGTTTTTCCTAAAGTTCATCGTTTCCCACCCGGTCGTCACCTGCGCCATCCCGGCCACCAGCCGGGTCGACCACATGGTCGAAAACATGGGCGCGCTCCAGGGCCGCCTGCCGGACCCGCAAATGCGAATACGCATGGCCGACTATGTGGCGGGGTTGTAACCGCTACCCGCTACCCGAAACCGATATTTCTTTATTTAACTTTCTCTAATATGTACAATCGGATCGACCGGCCGCCGCCGGTTGGACAAGGCGTATTTCAGTAACCGGGCCGGCGGGGAGCAGGAGTTAAATCGATGGTTGAGACGAAATTATCTGGCCCGGATCAGATTTCCGGCCTGTCAGCGCGGGACGGCGCGCGCCTGCTGGAACATGTGAAACCCTTTAAGTATACGGTTGGGGAAATGCTTTGCCGCAGGGGCGACAAGGCGGAGCGGGTCTTTATCCTGGATGACGGTCGGGCCCATGGCGGCGAAGCGCTGGTGGCGGGCGATCACTACTTGATCGACGTCGTTGCGGAACGGGCGGGACATGGCGCCACTTTGGATCGTGTGGCGCTGGCGCGGATCGAACAGGAGGATCCGGTTCTGGCCATTTCCACCCACCGCTGGGTCGCCGAGCTGCTGGCGGAATCGCTATGCGCCGTTGACGATACGATTTCGCGGTCGAGCGACGACGCGCCCGGCGAGACAGTGGCGCCGGACGGCGAGACCGGGCCGGTGGACGCCGAAACCCTGGATTTCCTGAAGCTGCTTTCGTTCTTTCGCGAATTCACCAGTGACGAGATTGCCAGCCTTGCCGGCTTCGCCCGCCAATGGCGGATGTCGGCGGGCCAGCGCGTCGTTGCTGAAGGCGATACTGGTCGGTCCTGTTTCATCCTTGTCTCCGGGACGGTCGCCGTCACCCGGGTCGCCGGGGAGCGCACGGTTCACCTCGCCCAGATCGGGCCGGGACGCATGTTTGGCGAAATATCGCTGATCGACAACGTGCCGCGCATCGCGACCTGCAGGATCCGTGAGGATGCGGTGTTGCTGGAAATCCCCGCCGCCGATTTCGAACGGCTGCTGGGTGAGGGCTCAGCCCTCTCGTTGAAATTCCTGAAGGCGGTCAATCGCAATATTGCCAAGGCGCTGGAAGGGGCGCTTGCTCCGGCGGACCCGCTTGGCGCGGCGCATGCCGCGGCCTTTTCGATTGAGGCCTTCACGGACGACCGGACCGAGGCGCTGATCGAAAAGGTCCGCAATTCGGTGCTCGGCGACGACGTGGTGATGGACGGTCCCTTCGGGCCGCGGCGCGTGGTCTATGCGGATTATACGGCGTCGGGCCGGTCGCTTGGTTTTATCGAGGACTTCATCCGTAACGAGGTCATGCCGGTCTACGCAAACACCCATACCGAATCTTCGGGCACCGGTCTGCAGACCACCCGACTGCGCGAAGACGCCCGCCAGATCATCCGCCGCTCGGTCGGCGGCGGCGAGGACGATGTTGTGACCTTCGCGGGGTCGGGCGCGACCGGGGCAATTGACAAGCTGATCCAGGTGTTGAATCTGCGCATACCCGCCGACCTCGATCGCGAACATGGGCTGTCCGAGGCTATCCCGGCGGAGCAGCGCCCCGTGGTGTTCGTCGGTCCCTACGAGCATCATTCCAATGAGGTGTCGTGGCGTGAGACCATTGCCGATGTCGTCACGATCCGCGAAGACGACAACGGCCGTATCGACATCGCCCACCTCGAAAATGAGTTGGAACATCACGCCGGCCGATCATTGAAGATAGGCAGTTTTTC
>CAXMQC010000029.1:0-5267 GCA_964195285.1 Akkermansiaceae bacterium | reverse complement strand
ATCTCGACGACTTCGACCTGTCCGCCGGTCACTTTAATGTCGTTAGCCAGGCTGGCCTCGCTGACACCCAGATAAAATCCGTGCCGGTCGAAGGTGCCGTTACCATCGATGCTAACAACCGGCGTCATTTTTTTGAAATAGCTGATCCCCAGATCGGTATAAGCGAGTTGGCCTTCCAATTTCTCCAGGGCGACACCGCCGTCATCGCTACCGCCAACGACCAGGGCAAGATCTATCGTGCCCTGGTCGATGATGCCATCGAATATGTTTTCGGTCACCCATTTCCGCGCTTTCGGTTGCGCGCTGACCGGCCAGAAACGGTGCAACTCGCGTATCTCGAACTGTTTCATATGGGCGGATAACGACAATCGCACGCCTTCTCCGTCACCGGAAGGTTCCATCGCGGCCTCGGCGAAGACGGTCGCGTCACCCAGATCGACGATCGCCTGTTCGATCTGCACACTCGAGAAATCGGCGGTCGCGCTTCCCCGCACTCGCAGCGAACTGACGGCCAACGGCTCGCGGTAAAGTTCGGTCAGTTCCAGCTTGCCGGCGGCACCCAGCAGATCGAATTCGAAACTTTCCAGTTCGCCCCTCACCTTGCCAAGCATATTTACTTCACCGCTAAGCGGCATGTTGAGCGCGGTTATCGCGGAAAGCTGCGGCGGCAGGCTGGTTGCAAAGGCCGCGGGTTCGACATCATGAAAACTCAACGCCGCGAAATAGCTCAGATCGTCCTTATTGATGCCCGAGCGTATCGTGAGGTCGGCCTCCCGGTCACCGTATTGAAGCCTTAGTTGCGCATCGCCCGTGATGCCGACCTCGCTCTTGGCCAGTACGATCGAGGCATCCCGCGAGCGATAATAGCTGCCGGCGACGCGGTCTTCGAACACGACCTGGCCATCCAATATGCTGATGCGGTGCAGATAGCCGAACGATCGTGACGGGTCCGAGTCCGCCAGTAATTCATCCACAAGAAAATCTATGACGTCCCATCCAGCGGCGGGTTGCGCTTCGGGACTCTCGTTGACGGCCACAGGCCTGGAATCGTCGACAGCATCGATGAAGCCTAACTGGAATTCTCCATTTACCTGCCTGATGACGCGGACTTTCAGGCCGATGGCATCGAGACTGGTCGGCGCTACATTGCCCCTTACCAGCGCCCGCAACGACAATCCAAGCGACAACTCAGGCAGCCGGGCCAGTGTTGACCCGTCCGGTGCCGTTACGACAACGTCGGTAGCGATAATATCCACCGCGTTACGCCAGCCGGCCCATACGGCGACAGTTTCGTCGATATCGACAGTGTAGCCACGCCCTTCGGTTTTCAATGCTTCTTCAAGATGCGGGGTCAGAAAATCCAGGGGCACCGGTCCGGCATGCAGTCGCCAGGCGACAAGTCCACCAAGCGCAACCGTTCCGGCCAAAAGACCGGCGATGATCTCGAACAGGATAAGCGATGTGCGGCGGACCACGGTTCTGTTGTTCTTTTCGGCCTGTCGTGAAATTTCATAACCAGTATAATGCATTACGCGACACTTGACCACGCCCGGAGCTTGCCTCAATTTGGTTAGCCCAACCGTACCTGACCATGGCTCTGACAAATATTCCGATCGATCTCAGTTTGCTGCCAAACCCGGCCAATCCCGACCGCGCGAAGGCGGGGCTGACCCGGTTACGCGAATCCCTGGCGCAGGATGAGGCCGGTGCATCATTCGTTGCGGGGCTTGAGTCCGACCCCGCCGGCCGGGCGCTGCTGGACGCCGTTTTCGGCAACAGCCCATTTTTGGGGCGCTGTTTGGCGCTCGAAATTGGCAGCCTGCGGGCATTTTTGACCGACGGGCCGGACGCCGCCTTTGCGGCCCTGATGGCCGATGCCGAACAATCGCTCGATCGCGAGACCAGCCAATCGCGGGTCATGACCGGATTGCGCCGCGCCAAACGCCGCGCCGCGCTGATTGCGGGGCTGGCGGATATCGCGGGGCTGTGGACCTTGGAGAAGGTAACCGGCGCCCTGACTGGCCTTGCGGAGTACAGCCTTCACGTTGCGGCACGTTACGTGCTCGGTGCCGCAGCTGCACAAGGGTTGATCGAACTCGCCGACCCATCCTATCCGGAACGGAACTCGGGATACATCATCCTTGGCATGGGCAAGTTGGGCGCGCGCGAATTGAACTATTCCAGCGATATCGATCTGATCGTGCTGTACGACGCCGACATGGTGCGCGGCGCCGGGCCGGAGGCGATGGGCGCAATTTTCATCAAGGCGACGCGACAGCTGATTCATTTCGTCGACGCCCACACCGCGGACGGCTATGTGTTTCGCACCGATCTTCGCTTGCGCCCCGACCCCGGCGCCACCCCCATCGCGATATCCGCCGAGGCCGCCGAGGCCTATTACGAAAGCGTCGGCCAGAACTGGGAGCGCGCGGCCATGATAAAGGCGCGACCGGTTGCTGGCGACATCGAGGCCGGCGAACGGTTTCTGCACCATCTGCGGCCCTATATATGGCGCAAGAATCTGGATTTTGCGGCAATTCAGGACGTTCATTCCATTAAGCGCCAGATCAACGCCCATCGCGGCGGCGCGCAGATCGCCGTCAACGGCCACAACATAAAATTGGGCCGGGGCGGCATCCGCGAAATCGAGTTCTTTTGCCAGACGCAACAGTTGATCTGGGGCGGCCGCATTCCGGAATTGCGCGATCGCGGAACCGTCGCCACCTTGGAAGGGTTGACCAGGATCGAGCGGATCGATCGGCAGACCGCCGACGAGATGGCAGAAGCCTACAGTTTCCTGCGCCGCTTGGAACACCGTCTGCAGATGGTGAATGACGAGCAGACCCACGACATGCCACGTAGCGATGAAGGAGTTGAAGAAATCGCCACCTTCATGGGCTACGATACCTGCACGGCGTTTCGTGACGACCTGCTGCATCACCTGGGCCGTGTCGAGCATCATTATGCCCATCTGTTCGAAGAATCGGCCGAATTGGGGGCCGGCGGCGCGCTGGTGTTCACCGGCGGCGAGAATCATCCAGACACGGTCAAAACGCTGGAGGAAATGGGTTTCGCCGACGGCGGTTCGATTTCAAACATCGTGCGCAACTGGCATCACGGTCGCTACCGCGCGACCCGCAGCGAGCGCGCCCGCCAGATCCTGACAGAAATGAAACCTCGACTATTGCAGGCCTTCGCCAGCACCGCCAACCCCGACAAGGCCTTCGCGCGGTTCGACGAGCTCGTCGCCGGCCTTCCGGGACGCGTGCACATTTTCTCGCTGTTTCATGCCAATCCGCCGATGCTGGACATGGTGGCGGAGATCATGGGTGGCGCCCCACGCATCGCCGACTGGTTGAGCCGCAACCCATCGCTGCTGGATGCGGTTCTGACCGGCCATTTCATGGAGCCGCTGGGGCCACGCGAGGAATTGGCGGGCGAACTGGACGTCATGTTGGCAGAGGCCAACGATTACGAGGACGTACTGGAACTGACCCGCCGCTGGACCAACGACCAGAAATTCCGGGTCGGGGTTCAAATTCTGCGCGGCATCGTCGCTGGCGCGGCAGCCGGTGAATCCCTGACTGCCGTGGCCGATACGGTGCTTGGCGCTCTGCTGCCCCGTGTCGAGGCGGAATTCGCGCGGCGGCGCGGCACGGTTCCGGGCGGTGGCATGGCGATACTGGCGCTGGGCAAATTGGGCAGCGGGGAATTATCACCGGCATCGGATCTGGATCTGGTGTTCGTTTACGACCATGCCGCGGATGCGGAGGCTTCGGACGGCGAAAAGCCCTTGGCCCCCGGGACCTGGTTCGCCCGGCTGGGCCAGCGGCTGATCAGTGCCATTACCGCGCCAACCGCGGCAGGAAGCCTCTATGAAATCGACATGCGCCTGCGGCCATCCGGAAACGCCGGACCGACAGCAAGCCGGCTGGACAGTTTCGAGCGCTACTATCAGGAAGAGGCCTGGACCTGGGAACATATGGCGCTAACCCGCGCCCGCGTGGTTGCCGCTTCGTCGCCGGAAATCTCTGATCGGACGTCGGATATCATTCGGAAAATACTGATTTCGCCGCATGATCCCGGTCGGCTGTTGGTCGACGTCGCCGACATGCGCCTGCGCATGGCCAAACAGCACCAGGGCAAAAGTTTGTGGGACGTGAAGCACCATCGCGGTGGACTGGTGGATATCGAATTCATCACCCAATATCTGCAACTGTTGCACGCGCCCGAGCAGCCGGAAATCCTCAATGGCCATACGGCCGACGGCCTGCACCGCCTCGGGCACGCCGGCGCGTTGGACCCGGCAGAGGCCAAAGCGCTGATAGAGGCAATCGGCCTGTGGTGGCGTCTGCAGGATGCATTACGCCTCATTGCTCCGGACGGTTTGGATCAGGCGAACATTCCCAGTTCGACCAAGACCGCTCTGGCAAGAGCCGCCTCGCAGCGCGATTTCCAGAGCCTGATAGGCGCCATGGAATCGGCTTACGATCAGGTTAGCCGGCTGTATGGCACGATCATTGACGAGCCGGCCGAGGCGGCGCGTAAACGCTTTTCCAAGGCATAACGCACCACCCTGGAACAGCACGACGACACTATCGTCTGGATCACCAACGCCATGATGGATGCGGCCGGCAAGCTGGACGCCTCGGCGAACACCTTCCTCGGTGAGGAACTGGCGTCGGCGGCACGCGCCTGCACTGGCTGTCGAAACCGGTCTGAGGGTCTCCCACCAAGGTCACGAAGTCGTCACAGGCAGGTTTTATGCGGGGCGAAGTTTAGCACAGGTTGCCACTTCCAGGGCCGAGTGAGTCTCGCAACAACCGCGGCAATACTGTAAGAACGCCGTCATGGCGATAACATTGAGTGAACTGGCGATTGGCGTGTTGCGCGCCGCCGACCCGGCGGAAAAGGCTCTGGCGGCGCGGGACGCGGCGTCGTCCTGGACGGCAACGCCCGGCATGGCGGTGGGTTCCGCCATTCCACCCAATCGTCCTGCCCGCCCCGAGCGCCCGCTCCTGCGCCCGACGCGCGAGGTGCCACGCCGGCGCATTACCTCGGGGACGCCGGGACGTATCGCGCTGTTGCATGCGCTGGCCCATATCGAACTTAACGCCATCGACCTGGCCTTCGACATCGTCGTGCGTTTCGTTCAGGAAGACATGCCCCGAGATTTTTTCGACGATTGGATTGCCGTCGGCGACGACGAGGCGCGCCATTACCTGATGTTGGCCGACCGGCTGGCGACGTTTGACACAGCCTATGGC
>CAXMQC010000028.1:0-4489 GCA_964195285.1 Akkermansiaceae bacterium | reverse complement strand
CCGAATCCGAACCCGAATCTGCACCCGAACCGGTGGCCGACCCGGTCGAAGAGGCGGCGCCTGCCGCCGTGCAACCGGTAACCGCACCGTCGCCTGCGAGCGGCGTGTCGCCGTTAACGCTGGTCGCCGTCGTCGTCCTGTTGGGCGGCGTAATATTGACCGGCCCGCTATGGCAGTCGAAGCTTTACCCCGGGACCGGAACCGGCCCCGCGGCGGTCGACACCGGCCGGCTGGACGATATCGCCGACAGCCTGGCGCGGCTTGAGAATGCGATGGGCGAGCTCCAGCGGGACCGCGAGGCCGGGGACCGGAACCTCTCGGGCCGCATCGACGCGCTGGAGGCCGGCGGCGGCGAGACCGGCGCCGCCTTCGCCGAGCAGCTAGCGGCGATCGAGAAAAACCTCGACGCGCTGGACAGGGGCCTGTCCGGCATCGAGTCCCGCATTGCCGCCCTGGAAGCCACCAAGGATGAGCTGCCGGATCGCGTGACAACCAGCCTGGACGCGACCGATTCCGCGCTTGGCGCGCTGACCAAGGCGGTTGGAGACCAGGGACAGGCCATGCGCGACGGTATGGAGTCGCTCAGCGTATCCGTGGCGGGGCTGGAGGACAGGATCGCGGCGCTGGAAACGCGGCCCGTGCAAACGGGCGAAAAAATAGCCGCCATGGTGCTGGCGCTGGGCCATGTCGAATCGGGCCTGAATTCCGGCCAACCTTATCGCCCGGCGCTGAACCGGCTCGAGACGCTGGGCCGTGAAGATCCGTTGATATCGGGCGGCGCGGCGATCGAAGCCCTTGCGACCTGGGCGGATCAGGGCATACCGGACCGGTTGGCGCTGCGTCGACGATTTGCCGAACTGGCGCCGGAAATCGACCGGGCGCTGGCCGGCCAGGAAGAGCGCAACTGGCTGGACAGCGTATGGAACAGCGTGGCCGGTCTTATTACGATCCGCAAGATCGACGGCGCCGATCTGACGCCGATCGGGCAGGCCGAACAGGCCCTCGAGCGCGGCGACCTGGCCGCCGCCGCCGCCGCTTTCGAGTATCAGGGGCCGGTTGGTCCACAGGGCGAAACCTGGCTTGGTCTGGTAAAGGCGCGGGTCGCCGTCGAGGCGGAAATCGACAGCCTCTATGGCCAGATGATCTCGCCGCTGGTCGGCGACGGCGCCGATGACATCGACGCCGGCGATGGTGGGGGAGCGGCGACCCAATGATCCGTTCCTTTTTCCTGTTTGCGCTGATAACCGGCGCGGTCGTGGTCGCCGTCACGCTGGCCGACTATCCCGGCCGGGTCTCGGTCGATTGGCAGGGATGGCGCATCGATTTGTCGGTTGGCATTCTGGTCTTTATCGTGGCCGTGCTTGTGGTCGTCGCGGTCTTTGTGTCGCGATTCTGGGGCGCGATTCGGCGGGTGCCTGGCCGCCTCCTGGATATGCGGCGCACCGGCCGGCGCGAGCGCGGCTACAAGGCGCTGACCCAGGGCATGGTCGCGGTCGCCGCCGGCGATGTCGGCGAGGCGCGGCGCTGGGCCCGCCGGGCCGACGCGCTGCTGGACGACCCGCCGCTGACCATGCTGCTGTCGGCCCAGGCGGCGCAGCTCGGTGGCGAGGAAGCCGCCGCACGGCGCTATTTCGAGGCGATGCTGGACCATAGCGACACCGCCTTCCTGGGGGTCCGCGGCTTGCTTATGCAGGCGATCAAGGCCGGCGATAAGGTTGAGGCGCTGCGCCTTGCCGAACGCGCCTACAAGCTGCGCCCGGAAACCGGATGGGTGGTCGATCAGCTGTTTGACCTGCAGGTCGAATCGGGCCTGTGGAGCGAGGCCAATGAAGTTATCGCTTCGGCGATCCGCCGCAAGACCCTGCCGGCGGCCCGGGCCCGCCGCCGCCGCGCCGCCGTGTTGGTCGAACACAGCCGGGTCGCCGAGACGGAAGGTGATGCGGATACCGCGTTTGCCCGGGCCGGCGAGGCGCATAACCTGGACCCGACCCTGGTGCCCGCGACGCTGACACTGGCGCGACTCTACAAAGCCCGCCAACGGGCCTCAAAGGCCGAGCGGCTGGTCGAGGAGGCCTGGGCGCGGGCGCCGAATCCCGAATTGGCGGCGATGTATGGCGAAATCATCTCCGACACCGACCCGCTGGCCCGGGTCAAGAAATTCCAGCGGCTTTTCAGTTTTCGCCCGGATCATCCCGAAAGCCACATCGCGCTGGCCGAAGTGTCGCTGGCCGCCCGCTTGTGGGGCGAAGCCCGCAAACATTTGAAGGCGGCGGCCGGAACCGCGCCGACCGCCAGGGTCTGCCGCTTGATGGCGGAGCTCGACGAAAGCGAGAACGGCGACATGGACTCGTCGCGTAAATGGCTTGCCCAGGCGACCACCGCGGCGCCGGACGAGGCCTGGGTATGCAACGATTGCGGCGCGGTTGCGGGGGCCTGGACGGCATTGTGCGGCAACTGCAACTCGTTCGGCTCGCTGGCCTGGCAGGCGCCGCCGCGCGCCGCCAGGCTGGCCAAACCCAGCCCCGGTTCCGCCAAGATGCCGGCAAAACCGAAATCCGGCGCCCCGGCCCCGGCCGGCAACGATACCGGATAGGCAGCCTGGCACCCCTTCTAGCGCCATCATCTCCCGGATCGCCCGCGGGACAAGTCGCCAATGCGCGTTCCATCGACACCGCGCCGCGGCCGCCTATATGATGATAGGCGGCCGCGGCGAATGGAGGAATCATGGGCAATGACACCAACGGGCTGATCTATGTCGCACCGCTGGCGGAGCTGGAGGCGAAAGGCCGGATGGTGGCGCGCGGCGGCGCCTGTCCGATCCTCGTCGTCTTCCACGAGGGCGAGGTTCATGCACTGGACAACCGCTGCCCGCATCTCGGCTTTCCGCTCGACCGCGGCGCCGTGGAGGACGGCATCCTGACCTGCCACTGGCACCATGCGCGCTTCGATCTGGCGAGCGGCGGCGCCCTCGATCTTTGGGCCGACGATGCGCCGACGGCCAAAGTCGTGATCCGCGACGGCGAGGTCTGGGTGGCGCGCGACTGCGGCTTCGCCGATCCGGCGCGGCACTGGCGCCGGCGCCTCGACGAGGGCATGGCGCACAATATCGGGCTGGTCATCGGCAAGGCCGTGCTGGGATCCCGCGCGGCCGGGACGCCGGACCGCGATCTGCTTCGCGATGCCGCCCTGTTCGGCGCCCGCAACCGCGATGGCTGGAGCGCCGGAATGACAATCCTGACGGCGCTCGCCACCCTGGCGCCGGGCCTGCCGGAGGAAGAGTCCTATTTGGCCTTCTACCAGGGCATCCGTCGCGTCGCCGCCGATTGCGAGAACGCCGCGCCGCGCCGCGACAGGCGGGCGCTGGAGGGCGGCGTGCATGCCCCCGATGCGCTGGCCCGATGGCTGCGCCAGTGGACCACGGTGCGCCAGCGCGACGCGGCGGAGCGCACGCTATTGACTGCGGTCGCCGGCGGCGCGTCGCCCGGCGAATTGGCCGACCTGTTGCTCGGCGCGGCGACGGTGCGCGCCTACGCCGACACCGGCCATGTGCTGGACTTCATCAACAAGAGCTTCGAATGCCTCGACCTCGTCGGCTGGGACAACGCGCCCGCGATTCTGCCGACGACGATGGCCGACCTGGTCTCCGCGCGCGGCGGCGAGGAGCGCAATTCCTGGCGCCAGCCGGTCGATCTGATCGCGCTGATAGAGGCGGCCGACGCCGGGCTGCCCGACCTGTTCGCGGCGGGCCGCGACGCGGCCGGGGACTTCACCGGCCATGCCGGCCTTGCCGAGGCGTTGCTGGACGACGAGCCCCAACCCATTCTCGATGCGTTGCGCGCCGCGATAGGCGAGGGCGCCGCACCGGTCGATCTTGCGCGCTCGCTGGCCTGCGCGGCGGCTTTGCGCATTGCGCGCTTCGGAACCGCGAATGAATTCTCGGACTGGGACGATGCCCATCATGTCTTCACCTATTGCAACGCGCTGCACCAGCTTTTGCGCCGGGTGCCCGATGATCCGGCGCGCGACGCCATGCGCGCGGCCGGGGTCTTGCACGGCGCGATGGCGCTCTATCTGACGCGCTATCTCAATACGCCGCCGGCGCGCCTGCCGGGCAACGACCTGGATGACCTGCCGGCCGATGCCGAAGCCCTGTGCGAGGGCATCCTCGCGTCCTTCGACCGCCAGGCCCAGGTCAGTGAGAGCGCGCGGCTCGTCGCCCGCTATCTCGATTGCGGCCACCCCGCCAAACAACTGATCGCGACGCTGGCCCAGGCGCTGCTGCGCGAGGATGCGGGCTTTCACAGCTTCCAGATCCTCGAGGCGGGAGTGCGCCAGGCCGGCGAATGGGGCACAGGGCCAGAGGCGCGCAACATCCTCGTTGCCACGACCCGCTACCTCGCCGCCCACGCCCCCACCGAGCGAGCGCAATACCAGACCGCGCGGATCGCCCGCCGGCTGTATCGCGGCGGCCGAGTGCATGAAGACGAAG
>CAXMQC010000027.1:0-3069 GCA_964195285.1 Akkermansiaceae bacterium | reverse complement strand
GCCGGTCAACGCGATCGACGCGGGTTACAAGCGCGCCATCACGACCATCATCGACGCCAACCTGACCACCTTCATCGCGGCGCTGTTGCTGTTCATATTCGGGTCGGGTCCGGTCAAGGGGTTCTCGGTAACGCTGATGATCGGTATCGTAACGTCGATGTTCACCGCGATCATGGTGACCCGCTTGATGGTCGTGACCTGGGTGCGCCGGCGCCGTCCGGCCGAACTGCCGATCTGATCCGGGGGACAGGATAGAGCCATGAAAAAACTACGTTTAGTCCCGGCGGATACCGCCTTTAACTTCATCGGCAGGCGCGTGATGGCCTTCGCCTTCTCAGGGGCGCTGGTTCTGGCTTCCCTGGGCCTGGCATTCGGCAACGGACTTAATCTGGGTATTGATTTCCTCGGCGGCATCCTGTTGGAAGTGCAGACCGATGGGCCCGCCGACATCGGCCAGCTGCGCTCGGACCTCGGTTCGCTCGGCCTCGGCGAGGTCAGCCTGCAGGAATTCGGCAGCCCCGACGTCGTGCTGATCCGCGTGCAACGCCAGGAAGGCGGCGACGCGGCCCAGCAAACGGCAATCACCGAAATCCGCAAGGCACTGGGCAGCGGGATCGCTGAATACCGCAGGACCGAAACCGTCGGGCCCACCGTCGGCGCGGAATTGAAGGAAGCCGCCATCTGGGCCATCAGCTCGGCGATTCTGGCGATCCTGGTCTATATCTGGTTCCGCTTCGAATGGCAGTTCGGCATTGCGGCCATCATTGCGTTGGTCCACGACGTGTTGACGACAATCGGATTGTTTTCGTTGTTCCAGTTGGAATTCAATCTCGCCACCGTGGCCGCGGTGCTGACGATCGCCGGTTATTCGATCAACGATACCGTGGTGGTGTTCGACCGGGTCCGCGAAAACCTGCGGAAATACAAGAAAATGCCGCTGACGGAGTTGTTCAACCTGTCGATCAACGAAACGCTGTCACGCACCACGATCACCAGCGTGACGACCCTGCTGGCGCTCGGCGCCCTGTTCTTCTTCGGCGGCGAGGTCATCAGCGGATTCAGCATCGCGCTGATCTGGGGCGTCGTGATCGGCACCTATTCCTCGATCGCGCTGGCGGTGCCGACACTGCTCTATCTGAACATCGACCGCGGTACCGGCGAGGACGGGGCCATCGCGAGCCCGGAGGCCGCCGGCTAAAACCAAGGAGCGTTGATAAAGCCCCATCAAATGAGTCTTTATCAACGCTCCTTGGTATAAGATAGCGTATGGACATAACGCCCGCCGTACCCGAAGGCAGTCAGGTCATTAACGGCTATGGGCCGGGCCTGTTCAGAATAGCGGGCGTCGTTCATGACGGGTCGGTACTGGTCCTGCCGAATCAAACACTGCCCTGGGCGGTTACGGTATTTGCGGATATCGGCGTTGACGGTTTCGAACCGATCCTGTCGGCATCGCCGTCGGTGGATGTTTTGTTGCTCGGTTGCGGCGCGACCATGATGCTGCCGCCGCCGGACCTGCGGGCAGCACTTCGCGAACGCGGTGTGGTGCTCGAGCCGATGGATACGGGTGCTGCTTGCCGGACCTTCAATGTTTTGCTGACCGAAGGCCGTCGCGCGGCTGCTGCCCTGATCGCGCTGCCCGGCGCCTGAAACATGGACGACAACGCCTATTGCGCGGCGCAGGTCAAAACTCTCGATTCGGATCGCTATCTGACCGCCCTGTTTGCGGCGCCGGCGCTTTGCACGGATTTGCTGGCGCTCTATGCGTTCAATATTGAACTGGCCCGCAGTCGCGAGGCGGTCTCGGAACCTGCGTTGGGCCAGATCCGCCTGCAATGGTGGCGTGACGCTATCGCCGAATGTTACGAGGGCGAGCCGCGCCGCCATCAGGATGTCCAGCCGCTGGCCGCGGCGATCAAACGCCACGGCCTGTCTCGGGAACTGTTTGACCGCATCATCGACGCGCGCGAGGCGGACTTCGACCCCACACCGCCGGAACGCTTGGAGGGGCTGGTGACTTACGCCGACGCCACGTCGGGCGCCCTGAGTATGCTCGCCCTGGAGATTTTGGGTGAGCGTGACCAGGACTTGGAAAGGGCCGCGGCGGCGATCGGTACGGCCTGGGCCTTGACCGGGACGATTCGCGGATTGCAGCATCTGCTGCAAATTGGCCGGGCGCCGTTGCCACGCGACCTCATGGACAGGCACGGCCTTACCCATGCGCAATTGCTGAGCCTGAATCCTTCCGACGCGCTGTGCAAGTCGGTTGAGGAAATAGCGATTACGGCATCGAACATGATGAACGACCTGGATGTACAATCCATGGGCCGGGCCAGGCCGGTGTTTTTGCCGGTGGTGCTGGCGCGGGGCTATCTGAAACGGCTGGCGGCGACGGGCTATGATCCCTTTGACGACAGAAACATACAGCCGTTGGCCTGGCGCGCCTGGCGCTTGATGATCCCCGCTATGACCGGTCGTCTCTGAGTCATACCAAGGAGCGCTGATAAAGACCCATTTGACCGGTTACCCTTGTCCGCTGGTCAGGCGTGGTTCGCGCCATGGTGCCGCGCACCAGAAGCGGGCCACAACGCAGCCAACGGTCAAGGGAAACTGGCCTCCGGTGGGGCTGCGCGGTCCGCCGGGTGCGTTGCCGCCCTGCCCGATGCGGGTGCATCGCGCTACGAACCCCGCCTGCCAGGGCGGACCGCGAAGCCCCATCAAATGGGCCTTTATCAACGCTCCTTGGTATTACGCCACTACCCAATCACCGAGATCGGCAAGTGCGCGGTCGCTCATCGCCTTCTTGCGGTCGCGACCCTTGATCTTACGTTTGCCTTCCGGCGGCGCCACCGGCGGAAACAAGCCGAAATTCACGTTCATCGGCTGGAAGGTCGCCGCCTCGGCGCCACCCGTGATATGGGCCAGCAGCGCCCCCATCGCGGTGGTCGACGGCGGCGGGACGATCGCTTCGCCCAACCGTTCGGCTGCCGCGAAACGCCCGGCGACAAGCCCCATGGCGGCCGATTCCACATAGCCCTCGACGCCGGTGATCTGGCCGGCGAAGCGCAG
>CAXMQC010000026.1:0-5386 GCA_964195285.1 Akkermansiaceae bacterium | reverse complement strand
ATCCAGGCGGCGGAGGATTTTGTTCATGCGGGCTATCCGCTTGACGTCGAAGCGCTGATCATCATCGAACTCGATGGCCCGGCGGTGGAGGTTGACTACTTGCTTGAACGGGTAACCGGGATAGCCAGGGAATGCGGCGCGTCGACGATACGCGTGTCGGAAACCGACGCCGAACGCCAGGCCTTCTGGGCCGGCCGCAAGGCCGCCTTCCCGGCGGTGGGCCGGATCTCCCCTGATTATTACTGCATGGACGGCACGATCCCGCGTGGACGATTAACTGAGGTGTTGCGGCGAATGGCCGAGCTTTCGACGAAATATGGCCTTAGGGTCGCCAATGTCTTCCACGCCGGCGATGGCAACTTGCATCCGCTGATCCTCTATGACGCCAATATTCCCGGCGAGCTGGAGACAGCTGAAAAATTCGGTGCCGAAATCCTGAAACTTTGTGTCGAGGTCGGTGGCGTTTTAACCGGCGAGCATGGCGTCGGTGTGGAAAAGCGCGACCTGATGCCCGAGATGTTTTCCGAAGACGACCTCAACCAGCAGATGCGCGTGAAATGCGCCTTCGACCCGTCGTCGCTGCTTAACCCGGGAAAGATGTTTCCCGTACTGCACCGCTGTGCCGAGCTCGGCCGTGTGCATGTACATCATGGCGAGACCCGATTCCCCGACATCCCGAGATTTTAGAGCCTGGCTCTAGGGAAGCAGGATCGTGAGCGAAAAATTCCGCCCGGACAATCCGGACCAGTTGCGCGATCTTGTGGCCTGGGCGGCGTCCGGGAACAAGACGCTGGAGATCGTCGGTGCCGGCAGCAAGCGTTCGCTGGGGCGCCCGGTTACGGCGGAGCATATCGTGGACCTCGGCGGCATGGCCGGGCTTACGCTGTACGAGCCCGATGAACTGGTATTGTCGGCCGGCCCCTCGACTTCGATGGCCGAGATCGAGGCGGCCTTGGGTGAAAACAATCAGCACCTTGAGTTCGAACCGCCGGACTATGGTTCGCTATTGGCGTCGGTCAATGACGGGCAGGGCGCTCTGGACGGCCTATCGAACCTGCCGGCAGGCACGCTGGGCGGGGTGATCGCCTGCAATTTTTCCGGCCCGCGCCGGCTTAAGGGTGGCGCCGCGCGCGACCATTTCCTGGGCTTCCATGCGGTATCCGGCCGCGGCGAGATATTTAAATCAGGTGGGCGTGTGGTCAAGAATGTAACCGGCTACGACCTCAGTAAACTGATGGCCGGTTCCTGGGGCACGCTGGCGGCGATGACCGATGTGACGGTGAAGGTCCTGCCGGCCCCGGAAAGGACGCGGACGGTGTTGCTGATCGGCGCGTCGCCCGACAAGGCGGTACGGGCGATGGTCAAGGCGATGCAGAGCCCGCATGACGTGTCGGGCGCGGCCTGGTTGCCGTCATCGCTGGCCGTGGCGTCGGGCGTTGACCTGGTCGCCGGTCAGAAAGGGTCGATCGGGGCGCTTCGCGTCGAAGGGCCGGGACCGTCAGCGGCATATCGCTGCAAGGCTCTGCGTGAAATGCTGGCCGAATTCGGCGAGACGGAAGAGCTGCACAGCACCAATTCGATCGCACTGTGGCGCGAAGTCCGCGATGTCATGCCATTTGCAATTCCCAATGACGACCGGGCGGTCTGGAAGCTGTCGGTGCCGCCGGCGACGGCACCTGGCCTGATCCACGAATTGACGGCGACCGAGGGCGCCGAGGCGTTCCTGGACTGGGGCGGCGGACTGATCTGGCTGGCCGTGCCGGCGGGGACCGACGCCAGCCACGAAGCGGTGCGCGCGGCGGTCGATCGCACGACCGGGCATGCCACCTTGTTCCGGGCGCCGCCGGAAATCAGGCGTAACATCCCGGTTTTCCAACCCCAGCCCGGCGCCAAGACCGCACTGTCGCAGCGGGTTAAAGCCGCTTTCGACCCCAAAGGCATTCTTAATCCCGGCCGTATGTACCAGGACCTCTAGGAAACGGAGCCCGCACGCGGATGCAGACGGACTTCACCCCCGATCAGCTTGCCTACCCCGACATCAAGGTGGCGAACGAAATCCTGCGCGCTTGCGTCCATTGCGGATTTTGCACCGCGACCTGCCCGACCTATGTGCTGCGCGGCGACGAGCTGGACAGTCCGCGCGGCCGGATCTACCAGATCAAGGACATGCTGGAGAAAAATCGCCCGGCGCCGGCGACGGTGGTCAAGCATATCGACCGCTGCCTGTCGTGCCTGAGCTGTATGACGACCTGCCCGTCGGGCGTGCACTACATGCATCTGGTCGATCTCGGCCGCGCCCATATCGAAAAGACCTATCGCCGACCCGTGGGCGAGCGCTTGCTGCGGTCGATGTTGGCGCTGTTGTTGCCGCGTCCCTTCCTGTTCCGGGTGGCGCTGATCGGGGCTATCTTGGGCCGGCCTCTCGCCAGGTTCATGCCCGGCCGGCTGGGCGCGATGATGGCGTTGGCGCCGCGGCGGCTGGGCGGGCCTTCGCCGATCGACAAACCGCAGGTATTTCCGGTCCGTGGCGCCCGCCGCGGCCGTGTGGTGCTGATGACCGGCTGCGCCCAGAAAGTCCTGAATCCGGCGATAAACGAGGCGACAGTCCGCCTGCTGACACGGCACGGCGTCGAGGTTGTGATTCCGCGCGGCCAGGGTTGCTGCGGCGCGCTGGTCCATCATCTGGGACGGACCGACGATTCCCACGCCCAGGCGGCCACCAATATCGAAAGCTGGATGCGCGAGAAGCGGCGCAACGGGCTGGATGCGATCATCATCAATGCCAGTGGCTGCGGCACTCAGGTCAAGGATTACGGCTTTATGTTTCGTGAGGATAAGGCGTTGGCCGAGGACGCCGAGACGGTCTCGTCGATCGCGCGGGACGTCACGGAATATATGGCCGAGATCGGCCTGAACGAAAGTGTCAGACCGGGTGCTTTCCCGGTGGCCTATCATTCCGCCTGTTCGATGCAGCATGGCCAGAAGATAACCGGCTTGCCCAGGCAGTTGCTGACCCAGGCCGGTTTCGAGGTCCGTGAAATTGCCGAGGGACATTTATGTTGCGGCTCGGCGGGGACCTACAACATCATGCAGCCGGCACTCGCCACCAGCCTGCGCGATCGCAAGATCCGCAATATCGATGCCACAGGCGCGCCGGTGATCGCCGCCGGTAATATCGGCTGCATGGCGCAGATCGCCGGCGGCACCGACCGCCCCTTGGTGCATACGGTGGAACTGCTCGATTGGGCTACCGGTGGCCCGTTGCCGCCGGTGCTGCACGGCCACGATCTGGGTCCCGTGGCGGCGCTGGGCGCCTCGACCTTGGCGGCCGGTTAGGCAGCGCCGACTCTCGGCAATTCCCACTTGCATGGGTTCGGGTCGGCCGGCACGCGGCCTCGCCGCCGGGTCAGGGCGAATGCAGGCCGGTCAGGGCGCGTTGGATTACCACGATCGCGCTGTGCCACACCGCATTGCGCCATTCGGCGCTTTGTGGGTAGACCATCTCGCCGGTTTCCGGCATTGGCTGGTCGTCGGGTCGGGCGGCCAGACTATCCAGCACCGACATCATCGAATAGGTGCCGAAGGCGGCGGTTGCCGCGGTAATATCGGCCTGCGGGAATCGCCGGCGGAGACTGGCGCCAATGCTGTCCATTTCCAAATGGCCTTCTAATTCGGCCTCGGAAGGTTCCGGCAGGGTGAACCACTGCCGAATACGCTTGGCGCTGGCACTCGCCGGCGGATGACGGGGTGTCAGTTCGGCTTCTCCCCACGGGCCCATTCCGACCCTGATTTCGATCAATACAATCTTGCCGTTCGCGGCCGGAGTCACGGTATGCGCCAGCATATCCAGCAGCTGACCGGGATAGCCCGGCACCTCACCGTCGGCCGGCGTGGCCAGCGGCGCACCGGACGAATCGATGCCGTGCTGCCGGGCATATTCGGCGTATCGCTCTTCAACCTTTGCCAGGATATCGTCATCCCATTGGGGCGGCGGACCGCCGAGGTCGGGAACCTCGCCGCCGGTCTTGGGCGCGGCCCCGTGATGCAACAACACAATGGCGGTGTCGGCGGGCAGGTTGGCCTTGCCGAATTCCCTCAGCCAGCCGGTTTCGATTCCGCCGCAGCACAAGGCATCGGCTTTCCGGTCACCGCCGAATACGACCAGTAAATGGTCAGCGCCCGGGTTGCCGAGTCGAAGACAATCGACCAGCGGCGGTTCCGGTTCCTGCGGGCCATCGGGCGCGCGAAATCCCGTCGGCCGAAGCCGCAATTGACGGCAAGCCGCAAGAAACTTCGCCCGTGCGCTCTGATAGGTCTTCGAAAAATATTCTTCCGCCGACATGGGCCGCCGTTCTTCCAGTTTTCCCGGTTACGTTGGCAATATGCGCGATGGCATTGCCTGAATGACGTTTGGGTACCATAATTACAATATGAAGAATATGCATGTCCGCAGCTTCATCACCCTGCTTTTTCTGGCGTTTGCCGCGCCGGCGATGGCGGATCAGAACGATCCGCAATTGAATTTACTGTTCGAAAAGCTGAAAACCGCGCCCGATTACGAAACGGCGCATGAGGTCGAACTCTATATCTGGCACATATGGTCGAAGCCGGACACGGTCGGCGGCGGCGTTTTGTTGCGTGAGGGTGTGCAATATATGAACAGCGGCAAACACGATCAGGCGCTGATCAATTTCAATGCTCTCGTGGAAATCGAGCCGGAATTCGCCGAGGGCTGGAACAAACGCGCGACCCTGCGTTACCTGATGGGCAATTACAACGGTTCGGTTGCCGATATCCAGCGAACCCTGGCGCTGGAGCAACGCCATTTTGGGGCGTTGTCCGGGTTGGGTCTGATTTACGATGCCCTGGATCAGAAAAAAGCGGCGCTGAGGGCATTCCGCGCGGCGCTGGAAATCCATCCCAACATGGACTCAATCCGTCGTCGGGCGGAAGATCTCGCCGAGGAAACCGAGGGTATCCCTCTTTAACGTATCCAAAAAAATTTTCGGCACCGGGCCGAGCCGGTGGCGGCCCAACATATGCCGAAAATACGCTAAGTCTTACTTACCCTTGCAATCCTCAACACGTTGGTCGCGCCCGGCGTGCCGAAAGGGACACCGGCGGTGATGACTATGCGTTCGCCATTTTTGGCGCAATGGTCCGCCAGCGCCGCAGCGGACGCCTTTTTTTCCATATCGTCAAAACTGCGGGCATCGGCGGTATGCACCGAGTGGATACCCCAGACGATGGCCAGTTTACGTGCCGTTTCGATTTTTGGGGTCAGGCTGAGGATCGGCACCTCGGGCCGCTCGCGCGCGATCCGAAGCGAGGTTGAACCCGACGTCGTATAGGTCACCACCGCTTTGGCCGAAAGCGTATGGGCCAC
>CAXMQC010000025.1:0-1873 GCA_964195285.1 Akkermansiaceae bacterium | reverse complement strand
GTTCAGGGTTGGGTGGACAAACCATCGTACCGGCTCGATACGCTCACCCAATGCCTTGCCCTGAGCCCTGGACCCCTCGACGAATTCGTTCCAGATCGCATCGATTTCGTCCTGACGATTGGCGCCTTCCCAATCGTCCAGATTTACGTGGCCTTCCGAATTGGCAGTTTCGACCATCAGCGTGTCGATGCCCGGCGCCAGCCCGACGATCATCGCCTCGATACCGTCGCAGGAAGCCCAGCCCCATTCCTTCATCAGGATATTGCACCTGTCCTCGTCGTCAAAATACAGGGAATCGGGGGATACAGGAGAAATTTTTCCTCTGTATAAACTCAAGGGCTCGGTATAATTTACCGGGTTATAGGGATCCGTCTGGGCATTGGCGATTGTTGGCTCGGACAGAAAGGCGGCGGTGGCAACGAAGATAAAGATGACGTTGTCGCGAATATGCTTGTTCATTTGTCGCGTCCCTCTGGTATTCGCGATATCGATTGGCCGGGCCGCGCGGTCCGCGCCGAGTTCGGGGTTGTCATGGCGCAACCGGAAAAATAATTGGTTAACTGCCGACGTTGCAGTCAAACCGTGGGAGCGGTCCTGGACGAGGGCTACAAGGAACCAAAGACAGCGAACTGGCTACAAATCACTACTAATCGGGCAGGATATTGAATTTCGCGCAGTTTGCCGCGCCTGGCCGCTTGACCTCGCGGCCTCTTGCGCCGACATTCTGCACCCATGACGATGGAAGCACGCACGAATGCGCAAACGCCGCAGGCGACCCGCCTGGCGGATTACCGGCCGCCGGACTGGCGGATCGGAACGGTTGATCTGGATTTCGAACTCGGCGAAGCGGCGACCCGGGTTCGCGCGCGCCTGGCCATCCGGCGCGATCATGATGGCCCGGCGCGGCCGTTGGTACTGGACGGTAAGGGGCTGGAAACCCTGTTGGTCGCGATCGACGGCCGGGCGATCGATGAAGGCGATTACGTCCTGGCCGGCGATCATCTGACGATCAACAGCCTGCCGGACGAATTCACGCTGGAGACGCTGGTTGAAATCCACCCCGAATCCAACACGGCACTTGACGGGCTGTACAAGTCCGGTGGCAATTTTTGCACCCAGTGCGAGGCAGAGGGCTTCCGCGGAATTACGTGGTTTTTCGACCGGCCGGACGTGATGGCCACCTATCGCACGACAATTACGGCGGAAAAAGCCCGCTATCCGGTCTTGCTGTCGAACGGTAACCTTGTAGAGGCGACCGACCTACCCGATGGCTTGCACCGCGCGACCTGGCACGACCCCTGGCCGAAGCCTGCGTACCTGTTTGCACTGGTGGCCGGCGATCTGGGCGTTCACGAAGACAGATACACCACCGCTTCGGGCCGTGCGGTGACCTGCCGGATCTATGTCGAGCGTGGCAACGAGGACCGCTGCAGCTGGGCCATGGCGGCCCTGAAAAACGCCATGCGCTGGGACGAAGAGGTCTTCGGCCTGGAATATGATCTCGATATCTACATGATCGTCGCGGTCAGCGACTTCAACATGGGTGCGATGGAAAACAAGGGCCTCAACGTCTTCAACGACAAGTTCGTGCTGGCCCGCCCCGACACCGCGACCGACAGCGACTACGAATTCATCGAAAGCGTCATCGCGCACGAATATTTCCACAACTGGACCGGCAACAGGGTGACCTGCCGCGACTGGTTCCAGCTGTCCCTCAAGGAGGGGTTGACGGTGTTCCGCGATCAGCAGTTCTCGGCCGATATGCGCAGTGCCGCGGTCAAGCGTATCGGCGATGTGCGGATGCTGCGCGCGCGGCAGTTCCCCGAGGATGCCGGCCCGCTGGCTCATCCGATACGTCCCGATTCCTATATCG
>CAXMQC010000024.1:0-2522 GCA_964195285.1 Akkermansiaceae bacterium | reverse complement strand
TCCGGCCGCATAGAGCCCGGCCACGCCTGTTTCCATCTTTGCGTTCACCTCGACGCCGCCCATCTGATAGTGCGCGATGGGGTAAACCTCTACCGGCGCTTTCGTCAGGTCGATATTGTTGCGGTGAAATATGTCGAGGATCGGGCCCAGCGCAGCTTCCAAGTCGTCTTGGCTAATATGCTGGAACGAAAGATAGACGCCGCCATGCGGGCTGCCCCGGCCCGCTTCGACCTCCTTGTACATGGCGTGGGTCAGCGTATCGCGCGTCGTCGCGTATTCTTCGCCACTACCCTCGCCATAGTTATGCAGGAATTCCTCGCCTTTACCGTTGAACAATCGGCCTCCCAATTTGACCCTAGTCGGTTCCCAGGTCGTGGGGTCAAGTCCGACCATTCTGGGGGCCATGTGACCGTTCGGATAGAATTGCAGGAATTCGATATCGACGATCTTAGCACCGGCGCGCAGGGCCAAACCCAATCCCTCGCCGGCGATATTGTTCGGGGCTGTCGTGCGCTTGAACATTTTCGTCATGCCGCCAAGGCATAGAATGACAGCCGAGGCCTTGACGACCACGGGTGTCGCGGTGGCGATATCGATGCCAACCGCACCGATGACCTCGCCGTCTCGGACGACAAGGTCGGTGAGACTGACATTACTCAATTTGCGGATTGAGTCGTTGCGACTTGTCTGATTGCGTAGGGCGGCCGAGATTGCCATGCCGGTCTGCAGAAAATCAACATAGACGCAACGTTTGCGGCTATGGCCGGGCGCTATGACCTGACGAATTTTACCGTTTTCCTGACGCGCCCATTGGACTCTCCAGCCCTCTAACTCACGGATCCGTTTCGGGCTGTTTTGGCATAAAAGAGCGGAAAGATTTTCGTTGCACAGTCCCCGTCCAGCTTTCAGCGTATCGCTCAAATGCTGATCGGGGCTGTCGGGCTCCTGTTCGCCAAGCGCGGACGCGCATGTCATTTGTGCCATAATCGTGGCCCCGCCGCGGCCAACGACGTTCTTGTCGGCAAGTACGACTTGCGCGCCGTTGCGGGCGGCGGAAATCGCGGCAAACATGCCGGCACCGCCACCACCGACAACCAGGACGTCGGCTTCCAGACACTTCACGCCTTGCCGCATTCCTGCCATTACCGTTTTTGCGCCTCAATAGCTTCGAGAATCCGGCGCGGCGTGACCGGAACTTGACAAATTTCAACGCCCAGTGGCCGCAGCGCATCGTTTATGGCATTTCCGATCGCACCTGCCGGGCCAATGGCGCCGCCCTCGCCAACACCTTTTTGGCCGAAGTTGGTGTAAGGCGAAGGGGTTTCCATATGAAAAAGGCGGATGTTGGGAACATCGCTCGCTCCGGGAAGGAGATAGTCGGCCAGCGTCGATGCGAGCGGCTGGCCTTGGCTGTCGAAGGGCATTTCTTCAAATAATGCGGTGCCGATGCCCTGCGCCGCGCCGCCATGGAGTTGGCCGTCGACAATCATCGGATTGACCAGTGTGCCGGCATCTTCAACGATGACATAGTCAAGCAACTCTACGGCGCCGGTTTCCGGATCGACGGCGACGACCACGGCATGGACCGAGCCGGCGTGAATACCGGTAAGACAGTCGGGCGCGTATCCGGAAGTGGTTTCAAGCCCTTGCGGATCGATGTCGCCCGGCAAATCGGCCGGCGAGAGATAGTAGGCCTTGGCCACATCGCGTATGGATACGGTCCCATTGGGACCGTGCACACCGCCATCTCGCACCTCCACGGAAGCCGTATCGGTTTGCAGTAGCGCCGCCCCAATACGGGCCACTTTTTCGGCGATATCTTCGCAGGCCCGGGCGACCGCACCGCCGGCCCAGACCATGCCCCGCGAACCCCAAGCGCCCGTCGAATAGGGGGAGATCTCCGTATCGCCAAGACGGACATGGACATCGTCTATGTCAATTCCCAAACATTCGACGGCAACTTGTGCCAGGGTCGTCTCCAGGCCTTGACCGATGGATTGAATACCCACCCTGACATCGAGCCTGCAATCAGGGGTCAGCCGGGCGAAGGACTGCTCATAGCGGCCGCGGCGTTTTCCGTCGGCGGTCGTGCCATGGGCTGTTTGCTCCGAAAAGGCCGATATGCCGAGGCCGATCAGGCGCCCGTCAGGCTCGCCTTTCTTTTGCCGTTCGCGGACGGCTTCCAAGTCGATGGCGGCGACCGCCCGGCGTAGGAGCTCCGGATAATCGCCGCTGTCGAAATGCTTGTCGGTGACGTTGTCGTAAGGCATCTGCTCAGGCCGCACGAGGTTGGCCATGCGCACCTCATACGGCTCTTTGCCGATCTTGCGGGCGATGGCATCGATCATCAGTTCCATCGCATAGCAGCACCCCGGTCTCGCGACGCCGCGATACGGCAGCTGCGGCGCTTTGTTGCTGGCGACAGCCACCGCCGTGCACCGATAGACCGAAATGTCGTAGGGTCCGGGAAGAATGGCGCTGACCTGGGATGCCTCAATCGCGGCGGAGAAAGGATAGGCCGA
>CAXMQC010000023.1:0-4456 GCA_964195285.1 Akkermansiaceae bacterium | reverse complement strand
CGGCTGAAACGCGTGCATGTACGCGACAATGTGGCCTTCGCGGTGATGCATATCTATGTCGACCGGCGCTGGTACCAAAAGGCGGCGGACCGATTCAACCACGAGCTCGTCATTCCCGTCCTGCAGTCCCTCGACGGCCTGAAGATCGGTCATGCGCACCAGTCACTTTCGATCGGCTGCGCCGAGCCGGATGTCGCCGCCCTTCTCGGTGTGCCCATCGGCGCGCCGGTCGGCATGTTGCGCCGGGTGATCCGCGACGAGGAGGACGTGGCCGTTTACGTTGGCGATTTCACCTATCGCGGCGACATGGTCCGCATGGAAGTCGACCTTATTCCACCAGATGGTGATGACGAGTGATTCAGGTAAGTATCAAGCGGAGCGGTGAGGATGGCGGTTACCAAAGCTTCCAGGTGCCGCGGCGCGATAACCAGACCGTGCTGGACGTGGTCACCTGGATCCAGCGCGAGGCCGATCCGACGCTGTCCTACCGCTTTGCCTGCCGGGTCGGCGTCTGCGGCTCCTGCGCCATGACGGTGAACGGCCGGCCGCGCTGGACCTGTCGCACCCATGTCTCGAAAGTCGCCACCGACAACCGGCTTGTCATCGAGCCGCTGGCGAATCTGCCGGTCATCAAGGATTTGGCGACCGACATGACCGGTTTCTTCGAGAAATGGCAGGCCGCGCGGGGGCGTTTCGAGGCGGCGAAATCCCGCGACGACCCGCTGGTGCCGGTCTTGCCGGCGGCGCCCGAGCGGCGCGAAGCGGACCTGGCCATCGAATGTATCAATTGCGGGGTCTGCTATGGCGCCTGCGACGTGGTCGCCTGGCGGCCGGACTATCTGGGCCCGGCGGCGCTGAACCGCGCCTGGGCGGCCTGGAACGACGTTCGCGATGGCGATCGAGCCGGCATATTACGGGCGGTTGGCGGCGACGCCGGCTGCGGCAATTGCCATTCGCATCAGTCCTGCGCCGAGCATTGCCCGGTCGAGATCAACCCGACGCGCTCGATCGCCGGGCTGAAGCGGGCCTCGCTGCTGGCGCTGCTCAAGGGGGCGGGCCGATGAACATCCGCCTCTACCTGCTGCAAAGGGTATCGGCCGCGATCCTCGCCGTCCTGGTGCTGGTGCATCTGGCGGTCATCGCCTACGCGGTGCAGGGCGGGCTCAGCGCGGAGGAAATCCTGTCGCGAACCCGGGGCAGCCTGGGTTGGGGCCTTTTCTATGGGCTGTTCGTCGTGACGGTCGCGGTCCATGGCTCGATCGGCTTGCGTGAGATCATGCTGGAATGGACGACCCTCGGGCGTCGCGCGGCGAACGGCGCGGCCTGGGCCGTGTCGCTGATTTTATTGGTGCTGGGCTTGCGGGCCGTGTGGGCCGTTACCGGCGGGGCCATGGCATGATCCGGCCTTCCCGCAATCACCCAGGCTACTGGGCCTTCCTGCTGCATCGCCTGTCGGGGCTGGCGCTGGTGCTGTTTCTGCCGGCCCATTTCCTGGTGCTCGGCATGGCCCTGAACGAGGCCGCCTTCGACGCGGCGATCAACTGGACCAGCCTACCGCTGGTCAAGTTCGGCGAATGGGGAATCGTGGTCCTGCTGACCTTGCATATGACCGGCGGCATCCGGCTACTGGCGCTGGAATTCCTGCCCTGGTCCGAGGGAAACAAGGCGCGTATCGCGGCCAGCCTGGGCGTGGCCTTGCTATTCGGCGCCGGGCTGGCGCTGGGACTAGTATGATGGACGCGATCCACATCGAACAGACCGATATCCTGATTATCGGCGCCGGCGGCGCCGGGTTGTTCGCCGCACTGCATGCGCACAAGGCCAACCCCGATCTGGACATCACAATCGCGGCCAAGGGGCTGCTCGGCAAATCGGGCTGCACCCGGATGGTGCAGGGCGGTTACAATGTGGCGCTGGCGGACGGCGATTCGATAGAGCGCCATTTCATGGACACCATCGTCGGCGGCAAGTGGTTGCCGCGCCAGGATCTGGCCTGGAAACTGGTCAATGTCGCGGTGGAGCGTGTCCGCGAGCTGGAAAACGAGCTTGGCTGCTTCTTCGACCGTAATCCGGACGGCACGCTGCACCAGAAGGCCTTCGCGGGCCAGAGCTTCGACCGCACAGTCCACAAGGGCGATTTGACCGGCATCGAGATCGTCAATCGCCTGGCCGAGCAGGTCTGGGCGCGGAAAATCAACCGCCTGGAGGAATACCGGGCCCTGGCGCTGGTTCCCGCGAAGGGGGCCGAGGGCATCGCCGGCGTGCTGTTCACCGACATGCGCACGGGCGAGTTCGTGCTGGTTCGGGCGAAGGCGGTGCTGATGGGTGCGGGCGGCGGACCGACCATGTACCGCTATCACACTCCGTCGGGCGACAAATCCTGCGACGGCATTGCGATGGCGCTGCGGGCGGGGCTGTCCTTGCGTGACATGGAAATGGTGCAGTTCCACCCCACTGGTCTGCTGGCCGGGCCCGACACGCGAATGACCGGGACCGTACTGGAAGAAGGGCTGCGTGGCGCTGGCGGATATCTGCTCAATGGGGCCGGCGAACGTTTCATGTTCAACTATCACGAACATGGCGAACGGGCGACCCGCGACGTCGTTTCGCGCTCGATCTACGGCGAAATGCGCGACGGGCGCACCACGCCGCTGGGCGGGGTCTATATCGAGATGAAGCATCTTGGCCCCGAATTCGTGGCGAACAAGTTCAAGGGCATGGTCAAGCGTTGTGCCGATAGCGGCTTCGACCTCGCCGGAGACCGGGTCGAGGTGGTGCCGACCGCCCATTACATGATGGGCGGCATCGAGATGGAGTTGGATACCGCCACCGCCATTCCCGGCCTGTTCGTGGCCGGCGAGGACGCCGGCGGCATGCATGGCGCCAACCGGCTGGGCGGCAACGGCGTCGCGAATTCCACCGTCTATGGCGGCATCTCCGGCGAGGTAATGGCCGGTTTCGTGGCCGGCGGGAGTGCCTTCAACCAACCCGACTTGGGCGTGGCCGAGGCTGCGGTCGAGGCGTCGCTCAGGCCCTTCGGCGGCAAGACCGGCGGTCTCTACGAGCTGCGCAGCCGGCTGGACGATCTGATGTGGGACAAGGTCGGGATCATCCGCGAGGCCGGCGATATGCGGGCCGCGCTGGCCGAACTTGACGATATGACGGCTGAACTCGAATCCTGCGGTATTCCCGACACCGGCCGCGAATTCAACATCACCTGGCATGATTGGCTGAACCTGGAAAGCCTGTTGCTGGTGTCGAAGAGCATCGCCGTCGCGGCGCTGGCGCGCGATGATTCCCGCGGCGCCCATTACCGCAGCGATTTTCCCGAAGCCGGCCCGCTGGAGGAAACCACTTTCACCGTCGTAACCATGGCCGCCGACGGCGCCATGGAGCTGGAAATGAAGCCGGTGGACTTCACCATCGTAAAACCCGGCGAATCCCTGATCGAAGGCGAAGCCGGCGCCCCGCCGGGGCCTTGACGGTGGAGGAAATCGGCGAATGTTTATGTTGAGAAGGAGAAACCCATGATCGCAGCAAATAGGATCGAGGAAGCGGCCTACGGCGTAATGTTCCGGGCCGCGATCGAGATTCCGGCGGATTACGAAAACGGCCTGCGCGAAATCTCCAAGTCGGAGGAGGGCGACCTTTCCGCCTTCGTGATCGAGGCCATGCTGGAGAATTACGACGCCGCACGCGAGGATCGCCGCGCCATGTGCGCCGACACCGGCGTGCCGCGCTATTTCGTCAAGGTCGGCAACGAGGCGCGCATCGAGGGCGGCTTCGTCGAGCTGGAGCGGCGGCTGCGTTCCGCCACCGCGCGCGCGACCCACGACGTACCGCTGCGCCCCAACCGCGTCCATCCCCTCAGCCGCCGCGACAACAACAACAATGTCGGGCTCAACGCGCCGGAGGTTGAGTGGAGCTTCGAGCCGGACGCCGACTGGGTCGACGTCACCACCGTCCACAAGGGCGGGCTGTTCGGGTCCGACTACCGCATGTTGTTCCCGGCCGACGGCATCGACGGCATCAAGCGTTTCTTCCTCGATACCCTGATCGCCTTCGGCAAGCGCGGCCTTGCCTGCCAGCCAGCCATCGTCGGCGTCGGGCTGGGCGGCTCGAAGGATGTCAGCATGACGCTGGGCAAGCAGGCGGCCTGCCTGCGCGTGGTCGGCGACCGCAATCCTGACCCGGAAATCGCGAAGCTGGAGGACGAGCTCAAGCTGTTGGGCAACGATATCGGCATGGGGGCGATGGGCTTCGTCGGCTCTTCCATGGTGATCGACTGCCATATCGAGGCCGGCGATTGCCATACCGGCGGCATGCCGATATCGGTGCATACCTTCTGCCTGGCCTCGCGGCGCGCGACAGCGCGCATCCACGCCGACGGGCGGATCGAAAACCGCACCGACCCGAACTGGTTCACCCCTTACATGCGGCGGGAGACGGTCGAATG
>CAXMQC010000022.1:0-4718 GCA_964195285.1 Akkermansiaceae bacterium | reverse complement strand
CGGCGAAGCATGCCCGCCCGACCGGCGGATTACCGCGCGCAGGCGCGCCAGCAGTTCCTCCACCCGGAATGGTTTGGCGAGATAGTCGTCGGCGCCGGCGTCGAATCCCGCGACCTTGTCGCTCCAGCGGTCGCGCGCGGTCAAAATCAGCACCGGCATGACGCGACCGGTTTCGCGCCATCTCTCCAGCACCGTCATCCCGTCCACATTGGGCAAGCCCAGATCGAGGACCACCGCGTCATAGGGCTCGGTATCACCGAGGAATTGCGCTTCCTCGCCGTCGCCGGTCAGGTCAACGGCGTAGCCGGCCTCGCGCAAGGCATCGACCAGCTGTTCCGACAAATCCGGATCGTCTTCGACCACCAACAGCCGCATTATACCAATACTCGTTGATTATGACTCATTTGACCGGTTTCCCTGGTTGGCTCGTCAAGCCGCAAACCCCCAACAATCGGCCCGCTTTCGACAAGCATCAGCGTCAGCGCTGCCCCTTGATGTTCATTATTTTGCCGGTTTCGGCATTGACGGTCACCAATTTGACGTTGCCCTTCTGTCCCCGGACCT
The DNA here is from genome assembly GCA_964195285.1 of Akkermansiaceae bacterium. Taxonomy (GTDB): domain Bacteria; phylum Pseudomonadota; class Alphaproteobacteria; order UBA8366; family JADFVY01; genus JADFVY01. The sequence goes on along the minus strand of CAXMQC010000022.1, from coordinate 4,154 downwards.
TGATCCGATACAGCCAGGGCGAACTATTATTGTCGACCTGCACATCCAGAATCTTGCCCGGAACCTCTTTTCGTACGACAGCCAATACATCGCTTAACGGCTTGATTTTCCCGGACTCCGTGGCCGCGCGAATCTGTTCCGGATCGGCATCCGCCCGTACGCTCGATTCGCCCGGAAGGCCGGTCAGGCCCGTTAGCGTCAGGAAAATAATCAGTAATCTCATTGTCCACAGGTAAGCCCGCGAAGCTGAACCTCGGATGAATATTGCATTCAGGATCGGTTCACTGCGCTTTTGCAATGATGCGATCCATCGACCCACCCGGTCACCAGTGAAGGAGAAAATCATGCTGACACGTACCCCGACTTTCAGATCGAATCTGGCCGTTTGCGCGGCATCGGTCGCGCTGGTGGCCAGCATACTGGCGGCTCCCGCGGCAGCGGAGACCAAGCATAAACGCTGGCTGCCGAACCACGAGCAGGCATCCGGCCCCGGCAATGTCGAACAGGGAGGCCGGCAGGTCAACCACCGTTACGACGGGAAGGACCGCGGGAAGCCGCCAGTATGGCGCAACCGACCCGGCGAAAAGGGCCGCAAGCGTAGTCAACAGGCGCGGAATTATCCGCAATATCCGCCGGCACACGGCGAACAAGATCGTCGTCATAAAGGCAGAAACAACCCGCCGCAGCCAAAGCATGCGGACCGTGACCATCGTCATGACGACGGCAATCACCGTAATAAAAAATACAAAAAGCGCCATTACAGCGGCAGCAACCATCATTACGACCGGCATCGCCACAGTTACCATGATACGCGGCAGTATTATTATCACTATTCCTACCGCTATACACAGCCCATAGCCCGCGTGATTTTCTATCCGGTGCCCTACCACACACACCGACATGGCGATACGCACGATCACTACCAGCAGGAAAGCCGGGCCCCGGCCTGCAGTGGCGGTTACAGCAATGGCGGCCGCTATGTGACGGGTGGATCTCACCAACCCGGCGGCACCATTCTGGGCGGTATCGTTGGCGCGGCCATCGGGTCGCAGTTCGGCGGCGGCAAGGGCCAGCTGGTGGCGGTCGGTGTCGGCACCCTGTTCGGCGCCCTGATCGGCCGGGATATCGGCCGCACCATGGATTATGCCGACCGCGGCTATGCGACAGGCTCGTTCGGTCATGCCATGGAATACGCGCCGACCTGCAGCACGATTACCTGGAACAATCCGGGCTCGGGCAACAACGGGACCGTAACCCCGACGCATACCTACGAGCCGGAGCCGGGCCGCTACTGCCGCGAATTTCAGCAGGAAGTGGTGATCGGCGGACAGATCGAGGATGCCTACGGAACAGCCTGCCGTCAGCCCGATGGCAGCTGGGAGATCGTTACCGAGCAGCCATAACCCCCCACTCGGTAGCGTTTGGCGGCCGCCTTTCGACTCGGTGCGGGTGGCACCACGGAAGGCGGCCGTCGCTTATCCAGTCGCCCGGCGCCGGCCGGCCAGGGGATCCAGTAAACGGACACCCCCGAAGAATTAATCTGAACCTCGCATGAATGCCGTATTCAGAACGGGTTCACCAGGGCCATGACATTATTCATCCAATGAACGGACGACCCAACGTTCGTGACAGTTCGCCGGGCAGCCATTGCCCCCCGAGGCCCGGCACAGACTGGCGGCCGATCCTGGAAACAGGCCGGCCGCCGATTTTTTGTTAATCAGACGGCCCTGGAATGGCGCCCGACGCTCCTTGGATAACCTCGTCGGCCATCGTGGCGGCGTAGTCGCCGATCGGCTGATAACGGCGCACGATATTCGTGTGGCAGCCGCAGTACCAACCCATCTCGTTGCAGAACGGGACATGGAAATTGAGCGACAGGGGCGTTTCCATTCCGACCGACCGCAACCAGCGCCCATAGGCCGCCGCACCGATTCCCGGATGGAAATGCGGCGCCGTGGGATAGCTGGTGTAGCGGGGAACACGCTTGTCGCACCGCTCTAGAAGGGCGCGGTCCATACTGTCATTTCTCCCTGGTTTCCGCCCATCAATACAGTTTCCGGGCAAATACCGCGTTGACACAAATCAAACGCGCCCAATCGAAATTGCTGGCCGGTTGCGGGCACATCGCCATGGTCTTATGTTTCTGGGCAGGCAGCTTACGGAACCCACGCTCATGAATCGTCTGATCGGCTTCTTCTTTGCCGGCCTTCTGGCCGCCGGCTTGTTGTTTGGCGAAGCTGTCGCCGTCAACCCGGACGAGGTTCTCGAGGATCCGGTTCTAGAAGAGCGCGCGCGCGACCTCAGCAAGATCCTTCGTTGTCTGGTCTGCCAGAACCAGTCGATCGACGATTCCGACGCCGACCTGGCGCGTGATCTGCGCATTATCGTTCGCCAGCGGCTGGTCGCCGGGGACAGCGACGAGCAGGTGATCCAGTACATTGTCCACCGCTACGGCGATTACGTTCTGCTGGAACCGCCGGTCAAGGGCATAACCTATGCGCTCTGGTTCGGGCCGGCGATCCTGCTGCTGGTCGCCGGCGGCGGCCTGCTGATCGCCGCGCGGCGCCGCCGCGAGGCCACGCCGGTGGAAGGTTTAAGCGAGGACGAAAAGCGCCGGCTCGCCCGGCTGCTGGATAACGGCGGGCCCGGCACCTAGAACCGTCAAAGGTTCCAGGTATTTTTTCGCTTGATAGGGTCGCTCCCGATTCCCCTTGAGAGCCGGGAATGTTTCAGGGCTTTGCCGCGGCCGGACCGCTGTTAGCCTTGATCCAGGCGACGAGTGTCGCAAGGTCTTCTTTTTTCTTCACACCGGGGAAGGCCATCCGGGTGCCCGGAACCACGAGGCTGGGCCGGGCCAGGAAGGTCGCGAGATTTTCTTCGCTCCAGGTCAGGGATTCATCGGCCGCCGCCTGCCTCAGCGCCCGCGAGTATTTAAACCCCGGGAGCACCGCCGCCTTGCGGCCGATTATCCTGAACAGGCTCGGTCCGTTTCCGTTCTTGCCATCCGCAAGGCTGTGGCATACCGCGCATCGCTTGTTGAACAGCCCTTCTCCCGGATCGACGGCGACGGTCTCGTCCTCGGCCTTGTCCTGCTCCTGTTCCTGGGCGAGCGCCGGGCCGGCGCAAAATGTCAGCGCCGCGGCGATCACTACACAGGTAAGGTTCAGTCTCATTGCGGGGATTCAATGGGCATGCGGCCCCGCTGTCAAGCAAGGATGCGCCGGATCGGCCCGCATACGAAAGCGGCGATCCGTGTATTCCGGATCGCCGCCCTTATCGATGCTATGCAGATCGGCTTCAGCCGCCGTTCGCCTTCAAATAGGCGATGACGTTGGCGATATCCTCTGGCTTCTTCAGGCCGGAAAATGACATTTTGGTCTTGGGAACCAGTTTCTTCGGCTTGGTGAGGAATTCGGTCAGGGTCTCGTCATCCCAGGTCAGGCCGGATTCCATCATGGCCTTGGAATATTTGAAACCGTCAACGCCGCCGGCGGGCTTGCCCAGGACGCCGAACAGGCTCGGCCCGACCTTTTTCTTGCCTTCTGCAAGCGAATGGCAAGCTTTGCATTTCTTGAAAGTCTTTTCACCGGCCGCGGCGTCGCCCTCGGCGAGGGCGGGCGAACCGAATGCGCCAAGAGCGGCGGCAAACCCGATGACTTTGATGATGTTGGAATTCATATCGTCCTCAATTCACTTTGTTTCGAACACACACGAAGAAACCACGGACAGTGGATGGCGATGCCCGCAGTCAATCGGTGGCCGCTCTATCCCACTCCAGAAAGCCGTTATCCTGGCCACACACGTGCCTAATACTCAAGGCAACCAACATTTCTGTCAAGGTTGAATGCTGCGGCATCGGGTCGCTGGAAACCCCTTTTCGGGCAAAATCAGCTTTCCTCTCCGCCCTGGTTTTTTTGCCGATTTTCGCGCATCCGGCGAAGCTGTTCGGCAAACACCTCACAGGGGTCGGTATCGTCGACGCGTGGCGTGAACCATATGAAGTCGAAGGCCAGACGCCCGCCGAAATGCTCGCCATACGAGGCCGGGTCGATCACGCCGCTTTCCACCTCGATCACCCCGACCGTCACGATCCGCGCACCGGGTGCCAGGCGCGCAAGATGCATCGGTACGCCCCAATCGGCCCTCGCATGTCC
>CAXMQC010000021.1:0-7405 GCA_964195285.1 Akkermansiaceae bacterium | reverse complement strand
TGACGCGTTGCGCATCCTTGACCGCGACCGGAATACCTTCCAGCGGCCGGTGCTCCCCGTTCATATAGCGGTTTTCCGCGGCCTTTGCCGCCGCCAGCGCCTCATCGAAATAGCTGTCGGCGAAGGCGTTGATTTTCGGATTGACGGCCTCGGCGCGGGCGATTATCGCCTGCATGAATTCGACGGGCGAAAGCTCCCGCGCCCTGAAAAGTTCAAGAACCCGGATGGCCGGCAAGTAACAAAGATCGTCCCTGTTCATCGCCTGGTGCTTCCTAGGCCGCTGCCCGCCGCAGCGTGCGGCCCGGTCGCGCGCCTGTTGGTTTGCCGGCTTCCAGCACGGGAACACCGTTGACCGTGACCATCTCGATGCCGGCCGCCGGCTGGGCGGGGTTTTCGAAGGTGGCGCGGTCGATGATGGCGGTGGGGTCGAAGAGGGTAAGGTCGGCATACGCGCCCTCGCGGATGACGCCGCGGTCGGCCAAACCGAAATTTTCCGCCGACAGGCCGGTCATCTTGTGGATTGCGGTCTCCAGCGAGAACAGCCCGACATCGCGGGCGTAATGGCCCAGCACCCGGGCGAAGGCGCCCCACAGGCGCGGATGCGGGTGGCGGTCCTGCGGCAGCCCGTCGGAACCGATCATGCTGTGCGGGTAGGCCAGAATCCGCCGCACGTCTTCCTCGTCCATCACGAAATAGATCGCCCCGCCGGGCTTCAAGCGCTGGAACGCATCGGCCTGCTCGCAGCCCCATTCGGTGGCAATCTCGTCGAGGTACCGGCCCGAGAATTCCGGGTGCGGTTCGGACCAGGCGATCATGATGCGCTCGGCTTTTTCCAAATAGCTGTCCAGCAACATGGTGGAACTGGCGGCGTAGGGATAGACATCCATCGCGACCGGTTGGCGGGTGCGGGCCTGGTCGAACATCGCCAGGGTCTCGCGGCTGCGGCCGAAATTATCGCGGCCCGTACATTTGTGGTGCGAGACGACCAGCGGCACGCCGGCCGCGGCCGCGGTGTCGAAGGATTCCTCCAGGGAATCGACGATATGGTCGCTCTCGTCACGCATATGGGTGGCATAGACCGCACCGGACCCGGCCAGGACTTCCAGCAGCGCCGCCACCTCCGCCGCCGGGGCCTCGCGTGCCGGTGGATAGAACAGGCCGGTGCTGAGGCCCACCGCCCCGGCGGCGACACATTCGTGGACCAGCGCCTGCATGGCGGCGATTTCGCGGTCGCTGGCCGGGCGGTCCAGGTTGGCCATGGCGGCGGAGCGCAAAGTGGTATGGCCGACCATCGGCGCGGCGTTGACCGGGGTGCCGTCCCGGTCCAGTGCGGCGATATAGGAGCCAAAGCTGGAAAAGCGGAAATCCTCCGGCTCGGCCAGCAGACTGAGGGGCGGGACCGGCGGGCGTTTAAGCGTAATCGGCGCCAGGCTGACGCCGCAATTACCGGTGACGACCGTGGTGACGCCCTGGGTCAGCTTCGGGATCATCGCGTCGCGCATCAATAGCGCGTGATCGTCATGAGTATGAACGTCAATGAATCCGGGCGCCAGCACGTCCCCGGCGCAATCGATTTCCCGCGCCGCCGCCATTCCACCCAAATCGCCAACCGCCGCAATGCGGTCGCCACTGACCGCGACATCGCCGGCGAACCGCACCGCACCGGTCCCATCGACGATGGTGGCGTTGCGGAATGCGAGGTCGCAGCGGTTTGGAGATTGCTTCTGCATGGTCAAAAATCCTTGGAAAAACATTGACGTTGGTCAATTAGTTGTAAATATCTGTGGTCTATCCTTTTTCGCAAGACAAGGGTATAGGTGGGTGGAAAGGTGGAAATTTTGCCGGAAGTACTGAACCGGCTCCACAAGGAGCATGCCGACATTATCAGCTTGCTAGATCTTTTGGACCAGCAACGGGCGTTGTTCTCGGCCAGCCAACCCGCCGACTACGATACGATCGGCGCTATCTTGCAATATTGCCAGGAATATCCGGATGCGGTTCACCATCCGAACGCAGATATCGTCTACGGTCGTCTGCGAGACCGGAATCCTGCCCTTGCCGCCGACGTCAGCGACCTGGCGCAAGGACACTAATCCGGTGATTGTGGAACAGAGGGTGGGAGGAACCGATGTCTGAGAGGGACGAAGCGAAGACGGGCGATGTGGCACGCCCGGCGCCTACGCCCGGTGAAGGGCAGGTCTGGTATTCCGACGATCCACGCGATATCGGTTGGGTGCGCGAGAATATCCCTTGCCAGACTGCATGCCCGGCCTTGACGAATATCCCCGCCTATATTCAGGCGATCATGGAAAAGGATTATGGCCGCGCTTACGAAATCAACCGCGAAGCGAATATTCTGCCCGGCGTGCTGGGGCGGATCTGTTCACGCCCCTGCGAGGATGTCTGCCGGCATGGCGAACCGGGGAATGGCACCCCGGTCGATATCTGCCATCTGAAACGATCGGCCAGCGATCTGAAAGATACCGGACACCGGATAAACGAAAGCCTCTATGCGCCGTCCGGCAAACGGGTCGCGGTAATCGGCGCCGGGCCGGCTGGGGTTGCGGCGGCCCATGATCTGTCATTGCTGGGCCACGACGTCACCATCTTCGAGCGCGAAGAGGACCCCGGCGGCATGCTGCGTTATGGCATACCTGCCTTCCGCCTGCCGCGCGATGTTCTGCATGTGGAGTTGCACAACGCGCTGCGGCTGGGCGTGGAACTGCGCACCGGCGTCGAGATCGGAAACGAGGCCGGCCAGACTTCCATGACACAGCTGCGCAAGGATTACGACGCCGTATTGCTGACCACTGGCGCCATGGCGCCGGTGGACCTGCCGCTGAGCGGCGGCGAGGGCAAGGACGATCCGACTTCGGTCAAGGGTGTCGAATACGGGCTCAATTTCCTGATGGAGCTGCATCGCGGCATGAAGAAGAAGGTCGGCAAGCGGGTTGCCGTGGTTGGCGCCGGATTTACCGCGCTGGACTGTGCGCGTGTTGCAAAACGGCTTGGCGCGGAAGAAGTGACCATTCACATCCGCACCGCCGAGGAATATATCCCGGTTACGAAAGACGAAATTTTCGAGACCAAGCGCGAAAGCATCCGCATCAAGGGCCTGCGCACACCCGGGGAATTGCTGGTCGACGAGAATGGCGCCCTGCGCGGTGTCGATTTCGTGCAGAACCGGCTGGGCGGGTGGCGTGAAAATGGCCGCCGCCAAGCCGTTGCGATCGACGGATCCGAATTTGTCGAACCGTGCGACACGCTGCTGATCGCGATCGGGCAGCGCACGGTCAACGACTTTCTGGACGTTGAGCTGGAATTGGACCGTTGGGGCAGCGTCAAGACCGGTGAAGGCGGCAGGACGTCGATTGACGGCATATTTGCTGCCGGCGATTTCGTTGCCGGTCCCACCACAATTATCGAGGCCATCGGCAATGGCCGTAATATCGCAGGCGGCATCGACCACTGGCTGATGGGCCGCCAGCGCCGCCGCCAGGTGGTTCGTATTTCGCCGGTAGAAGGGCCGTTGCGTGAACGTTCATTCGATTTTATCGAACGGCAGGATATGCCGACGGCCCCCTTGGCCAAGCGCACCCGAAAGCTGACCCGCGAGGTGGAGACCGGATTTGACGAGGAACTGGCCGCCACCGAGTCGAAGCGATGCTACCTGTGTAACCTGAAATACCAGATCGACGTCGACAACTGCATCTATTGCCGTGCTTGCATCGAAGTGGCGCCGAAGAACTGCATCAAGCTGGTTGAGGGCGTGGATATCCGCGAGGATGGAACCTACGGCGAGCTGCGGGAAACCAAGAAGTGGGACGAGGTCGGCGCGATCTGGATCGACAACAATGAATGCATCCGCTGTGGCGCCTGCGTCATGGTCTGTCCGACCAATTGCATCTCGATAACCCGCAATGAATTCGTCACGCAGGACATCTGATACCGAGGATTGGCGCAAATGGTCGAAGCGATACATAACGTCATCATAGGCAATGGCAGCGCGGGCAATGGCGCCGCGGTCACGCTGCGCGAAGCCGATCCCGATTGCCACATCACCATCATCACGATGGGCAGCCTGCCTTTCTATAACCGCTACGACCTGCCCCGGGTTTTCCGTGGCTGCTATGATTGGCGCGAGATTCTGGTGCATCCCTTGTCCTATTACGACGACAACGATATCACGCTGCGCCGAAACAGCCGGGTGACGGATGTCGACGGGCGCAACCGCATGATTGCCTTCGCGCATAACGAAGCCATGCATTACGATCGACTGCTGGTATGCGCCGGCGGGCAAGGCTATCTGCCGGAAGACCTCAGCGATTATCGCGACTTGATGAGCGGTTTCGGCTCGTTCGAGGCAGCCATATCAACTTACAAGGCGCTGCCGGCGGGCGGGGCACTGATCATGCTGGGTGGCGACATGATCGGGCTGGATTTGGCCCGTACCCTCACGGATACCGGTTACAGGGTGGTGCTGCTGGCCAACGAATATACCTTCTGGCCCCACAAGGTTCAGGACGACGAGCGCGACGGATTCATTAACGCGCTTGAACATATGGGTGTCGAGGTAATCGACGGCGTCCACCCGGTCGCGGTGGAAGAGGGCGAAGCGGGCAAGCCCGCCCGCCGGGTGGTTTTCGAAGGTGGCGGCGATGTCCTGGGCGACGTGGTGATGCCGTCTTACGGGCTCTCGCCTACCGCCGAGTTCATGCTGGGCTCGGGAGTCGATATCGAACGCGGCGTGCTGGTTGATCCGACACTGCATACGACCGATGAAAATATCTGGGCGGCCGGTGACGTCTGCCAGATCTGGTCGGCCGAAGACAACGCCTACCGCTTCTATTACGGCTGGAACAATGTAAGGCTGATGGGCGAGGTGGCGGCCCGCAACGTTACCGGCGCCAATACCGCCTTCGAAGGGCTGGAGGACGAGCGTCTTCGTATCGACAAGAAGGGGCATCTTTCATCGCCCTTCTGGGAGCATTAGGCCGATGAACAAGAACGGCACGGACATCCAGTTTGCGGTCGTTGGCTCGGCCGGCGACGGCACCATCGCGGCCGGCGATATCCTGAAGCGGGCCATGGCGCGGATGGGTTACAAAGTCATCGCCTTCGACATTTATCCGGCGGAAATTCGTGGCTTTGGAAAATGTATTTCGCGGGTCCGGATAACCACCGAACAGGTTTATTCGCTGAAACGTCATTCCGATGGGCTGATCTCGCTGGATGACAGTTACGCCATCCCTCACGTTGGCGAGGTCCGCGATTACGGCGCCGTAATTTATGAATCCTCGCCGATCGTAAAGATGCCGGAAGGCGGCCATATAACTGCCCATGTAAAACCCAGCCAGCTGCCCTACGGCGTGCAGGTGCGCGGCATATCGGAGCGTGCGACGGCGTCGGCGCGGTCGCGAAATATCGTGGTGTTGGGTTATATGGCCGGTCTGTACGGTATCGAGCCTCAGGCCTTTCGCGATGTAATCGCCGACAAATTCCGCACCAAGGCGCCTATCGTTACCGAACAGAATACCGCCGCCTTCGATGCTGGTTTCGAGGCCGGCAGGGCCGTCTTCAAGCTGGACGACATCGACATCGGACCGCCGGTCCCGAACGGCGACAGCGGGAAGGCGACGATGATGACCGGCAACGGCGCGGTGGTGCGCGGCTGCATCGACGCCGGGCTGGAGGCATTTTTCGGTTATCCGATCACACCGGCGACCACAATCCTCGAACGGTTGGCGGTGGAGCTGCCGAAACATGGCGGCCGGGTGTTGCAGACCGAGGACGAGATATCCGCCATTGCGGCGACCATTGGCGCCGGTTATGCCGGGGCCCGCGCGGCGACGGCGACCGCCGGCCCGGGTCTGGCCTTGATGGGCGAAATGCTCGGGCTGGGCGTGATGGGCGAGGTGCCGTCGGTGATTTTCGTCAGCCAGCGCGGCGGCCCGTCGACCGGCATGCCGACCAAGACCGAGCAATCCGACCTCAATATCGCAATATTCGGCAGCGCCGGCGATGCACAGCGGATCGTTATCGCCCCGACCAATGTGGACGGCTGTTACCGCACCGCGGGCATGGCGTTCGAGATGGCGGAGAAATATCAGACCCCGGTAATCGTGCTGCTGGATCTCTATCTTTCCAATCGCTACGAAACCGTGGTGTTGCCCGACAAGAATCCGTTCACCCGCAACCTGAACAAACACATGAAGGCGATTGCCGGCGGCGGCAATTATGAGCGGTTTGCCGACTCGCAAGACAATATCAGCCCGCGCGCCCTGCCTGGTGACAAAGGGGGCATGCATACCGTGACGGGTCTGGAGCATAATCAGATGGGCAAGCCGAGCGATGTGGCGGAAAATCATCAGGCAATGAACACCAAACGCCATCTGAAACTGGAGGGCGCACTCGGCTATCCCGGGATCACCATTTGCAAGCGCTTTGGCGACGAGGGGCCGGTGGATGTCGGTATTCTGGGCTGGGGGTCTACATTCGGCGAAATTCTCGAAGCCATGTTCGCCGCCCAGAACGAGGGCATTCGCTGCTCTGCGATGAAGGTGGTGATGTTGTCGCCGCTGCCCAAAGAGCGGATCGAAACGTACATGGACGATTGCGGCACGGTGCTGGTCCCCGAACTGAATTATGAGGGACAGTTCGCGAACCTGATCTCGGGCGCGCTGGGCCGGCCGGTGACCAAACTGACCCGCTCGACCGGAACGCCGATGCAGGTGGAGGAAATTCTCGCTGAAATCCGCCGGCTGGCACAGGCCAAAGCGGCCTGAGGAGAAAGACAATGAATGAGCCTTTGAAGCCAGTCTATCTTGAAGACAAACTCAACGAGGTGCGTGGCGACGGGCATCTGCAATACCGTTCCGCGTCGCTGCCCACATGGTGCCCGGGTTGCGGCTATTTCAGCGTGGCGGAAGGTGTTACCGCGGCGTTCAACAGGTTGAAGGTGCCGCTGGAGGATGCGGTGATCGTCTCGGGCATCGGCTGTGCCTCGCGGTTCCCCTTCTTCATGGAGACCTACGGCTTCCATACCCTGCACGGCCGTACGCTGCCCGTGGCCACGGGGATGAAGGTGGCAAACGACGCGCTTACCGTGGTCGCGGTGGGCGGTGACGGCGACGCTTTCGCGATCGGCGGTGGCCATATTCCCCATGCTGCGCGCCGCAATGTGGACATTACCTACCTGGTGTTCGACAACGGCGTCTACGGCTTGACAAAGGGCCAGGCCTCGCCGACCTCGGTGGAGGGTTTTGTTACCCCATCGACACCATACGAAAGCCACGACCAGCCGCTCAACCCGCTGATGATGCTGCTGTCCTATGGGGCAAGTTGGGTTGGTCAGGGTTATGCCGGCCTGCCCCACCAATTAACCGATTTGATCGGTGAAGCGGTT
>CAXMQC010000020.1:0-4573 GCA_964195285.1 Akkermansiaceae bacterium | reverse complement strand
CGCCTCGCCTCAAAGGCGGCGACCGCATCCTCGAATTTCGTGCTCCCGGCTCCGAACAACAAGATGCCAACGAAAGCCATAACCACCAAGGCGAGAAACCCAAAAAAGTAGTATTTTTTGTTCAATGCCTCGCCACTGTATTCCAAGCTACCCTTACCGCACCGCCAGCGACCTCAGCTCGCGGTTGGCGACGGCCAGCATGGCGAGGTCGGGGGCCGGGGCGGCAATAATATCGGCCAACAGCAGTTCGACCCGCTCGACCGCTTCGGTGCGGACGCTGGCCCAGGCCTTGACGGCGCCGGCGCCGGTTTCACCGCTGGCCAGGGCGGCCGAGGTCAAATCGTTCTGGTGACCCCACATATCGTCGATGATGGCGCCCAGCGCGAGCCGGTGCCAATGGGTTTCGGCCGGTAGTTTGCCCGCCGTTCGACGCAGCCAATCCAGCTTGAAACGGTCGCCGATCTGGAAATAGGCGGCCCCGGTATCCTCCACTTTCTGCCCTGCCACGCCGGCGATGCGCACGATGTCGGGCGCCGATGACAAGGCCTTCAGCCGCCCGATATGCGCCGCCAACTCGGCCGGCACGCCGGGCATCGAATAGCGTTTCGCACGCTCTATCCTATCGCGCTTCTGTTCGGGCGCCAGGATATCGTCCAGCGCCGTCGAAATGCGCTGTACGCCTTCATGAAATTCCCCGATTAACGCGGTGATATCGAGTGGGTGCGCGCAGTTGCCCAGGAACCAGGGCGTGACCCGCCACACCGTGCGCACCGTCTGTATCAACATGCGCGTTTGTGATTCGGCGGGCGCCACATTGTCCAGCGACTCGATCTCTTCCCACAGGCCGCGCAGCTCGAAGACCTCGCGTGAGATCGTAAAGGCCCGCACGATGGCTGGCACATCCAGGCCGGTCTTCAGCTGCATCTCGTTGATGAAGCCGGGTCCGGTGCGATTGACGATCGAATTGGTAAGGCCCGTGGCGATTATTTCGCGGTGCAGCCGGTGGCGTTTGATGGCGTCCGGGTATTTCTCGCGGATCGGTTTGGGGAAATAGCGCGCCAGGTCGTCGCCCAGGATCGGGTCGTCGGGCAAGTCGGATTCCAGCAGCGCGTCATAGGTCACAATCTTGGCATAGGCCATCAGCACCGACAATTCGGGCCGGGTCAGCATAATGCCGGCGCCATGGCGTTCGGCCAACGCTTCGTCGTCCGGCAGGAACTCCAGCGCCCGGTCCAGCCGCCCGGACCGTTCCAGCGAGCGCATCAGCCGCTGCTGCTCGTCCATGCGCCAGATGCCTTGGTGGTCGGTGACCGTCAGCGATTGGGTTTGCTGGTAATTATCGCGCAACACCAGCGCGGCGAGTTCTTCGGTCATCTCCTCGAGCAGCTTGTCGCGTTGTTTGCGCGAGATCTTCTTGCGCCCCATCAGGTCGCCCATCAGGATCTTGATATTCACCTCATGGTCAGAAGTATCAACGCCGGCCGAATTGTCGATGGCGTCGGTATTAAGCCGGCCGCCCTTGAGTGCAAATTCGACGCGCCCGCGCTGCGTCACGCCCAGATTGGCGCCCTCGCCGATCACCTTGCAGCGCAGGGCCGTGGCATCGATGCGCAGCGAATCGCTGGCCCGGTCGCCGGCGTCCATATGGGTTTCGCTGGACGACTTTACATAGGTGCCGATACCACCGAACCAAAGCAGATCCACTTTCGACGCCAGCATCGCCTGGATCAGCTCGGCGGGCGTCAGTTTGTCCGCCTTGATGCCGAACAGCTTTTTTATCTCCGGCGTGATGTCGACTGACTTGGCGCGCCGCTCGATCACCGCGCCGCCCTTCGAGAGCAGCTTGGCGTCATAATCGTTCCAACTGCTGCGCGGCAGGTCGAACAGCCGTTTGCGTTCGGCGAAACTCTTCTTCGCGTCCGGGGCGGGATCGATGAAGATATGCAGATGGTTGAAGGCGCCGACCAGCCGGATATGTTCGCTGAGCAGCATGCCGTTGCCGAACACGTCGCCCGACATGTCGCCGACGCCGGCGACGGTGAAGTCCGTGGTCTGGGTGTCGTGTCCCATCTCGCGGAAATGGCGTTTGACCGATTCCCAGGCCCCGCGCGCGGTTATGCCCATTTTCTTGTGGTCATAACCCGCCGACCCGCCGGACGCGAAGGCGTCATCCAGCCAGAAACCGCGTTCCTGCGCAATGCCGTTGGCGATGTCGGAGAATGTCGCGGTGCCTTTGTCGGCCGCCACCACCAGATAGGGGTCCGGTACATCCTTCTGGACCACCCGATCCGGCGTCACGATATCGTCGCCGACGCGGTTTTCGGTCACATCCAGCATGGCGGCGATGAAGATCTTGTAACAAGCGATGCCCTCTGCCTGGAATGCCTCGCGATCGCCCGCGGGTGGCGGCCGCTTCAAAACGAACCCGCCCTTGGAGCCGACCGGGACGATCACCGCGTTCTTGACCTGCTGCGCCTTGACCAGGCCCAGGACCTCGGTGCGGAAATCCTCGCGCCGGTCCGACCAGCGCAGGCCGCCACGCGCCACAGGACCGAACCGCAGATGCACGCCTTCCAGCCGCGGGCTGTAGACGAAGATTTCACGGAACGGCCGTGGCTCCGGTAATTCGTCCAGCCGGCTGGCGTCGAACTTCACCGAGATGTAGGACTTCGGCTCGCCGTCTTCCGTCTGCTGGTAGAAATTCGTTTTCACGGTCGCATGGATGGCGTTCAGGAAACGCCGAATGATGCGGTCCTCGCTCAGGCTCTCGACATCTTCCAGCAGCTCCCTGATTTCCTTGGCAAGACCGGCCTCCAACACATCCGACTCGCCCTTGTAGTCGGGGTCGAAGCGGGTCTCGAACAACTCCGCCAGCAGGTGCGTGATCACCGGATTGTTGGCCAGCGTGTCTTCCATGTAATCCTGGCTGAAGGGAATCGCGACCTGGCGCAGATATTTGCAGTAGGCGCGCAGCACCGCGACTTGGCTGGAACCCATCCGCGCGTTTATCGCCAGCCTGTTGAAACCATCGTTTTCCACCTCGCCGCGCCAGACGCGGGCGAAGCATTCGTGGAACGGGTCGCGCACCGCGTCGAAATCGATGGCGCGGCCGTCGCGCGCGGTGAGTTCGAAGTCGTGGATCCAGACGGTCCCCTCCGCGCCCGCGGGCGTGACCCCGTAGGAATCCTCGCCCAGCACCTTCAGCCCCATATTTTCCAGCATCGGCAGCACGTCGGACAGCGCCACCGTTTCGCCCGGATGATAGATCTTGAAGCGGAATGCGTCCTCACCGGCCTCGATCGGATGATACAGATTCATGCCCAGCGCGCCGGTATCCAGCACCCGGTCCACGCAGCCGATATCATAGACCGCCGCATGGGCCGAAAAGGCCTCGGTATAGGCGACGGGGAAGGCCTCTTCGTAGCGCACGTAACGCTGCAGTCCCGCCTCCTCGCCGCCGGCTTCGATCAAGGCATATTTCAGCCGGTCGCCCCAGGAACGCCCGGCCTCGACCAGGCGCGTCTCGATTTCCCCGGTGTCATAGGGGGGGATTTCACCCGGTTCGGTTTCGATGATAAAATGCAGCCGACTTAGAACATCGTCGCTCATCCTGGTGTAGTGACCGGCGATCTTGCCGTCGAAAGCGTTCGTCAGGATGCGCTCGCAGTCTTGGCGCAGCTTGGTGTTGAAGCGGTCGCGCGGGACATAGACGAAGACCGAAATGAAACGCTCGAACGGATCGCGGCGCAGGAACAGGGCAATGCGCTGGCGCTCCTGGAGCTGCACGATGCCGCGGGTGATCTCGAAAAGATCATCTTCGCCAATCTGGAACAGCTCGTCACGCGGATAGCCGTGCAGGACATGCGTAAGGGCCTTGCCGGCGTGGCTTCGCGGGTCGTAGCCCGACCGATCCAGCATCGACCGTGCCTTCCGCCGCAAGATCGGTATATCGCCGGGATCCTTGTTGTAGGCGGCGGATGTGAGAAGCCCGACGAACAGCCGGACACCGACGATATTGCCGGCCTTGTCGAAGCGCTTGACGGCGATGGCGTCCAGTTGCACCGGCCGGTGCACCGTCGAACGCCAACTGGTCTTGGTCATCACCAGGATGTGCCGCTGGCGCAGGTAATCCTGGACCCCTTCGGGCAGGCGGCCGAGCTGGCGCAGACCCTGGAAGACCAGAACAGACGGATCCGCCAGCAGGCCACGGCCGCTGTCCTCGCGCATATGGACCCGCGCCTTACGGCCCTCACCCTCCATATCCATTTCGCGATATCCGAGGAAGGTAAAATTATCATCCAGCAGCCATTGCAAGAAGGCGACGATCTCTGCGGTCTCATCCGCCGCGATCTTTTTCGGTGGCGCTTTCGCAAACTCCGCGAGCAAGGCTTCCACATGGTCCAGCATGGGGCGCCAGTCGCCGACCACCGCGCGCACGTCGGCGAGCACGGCCGACAGTTCGGCCTCGATTCCGCGCA
Source organism: Akkermansiaceae bacterium (assembly GCA_964195285.1). Lineage (GTDB taxonomy): Bacteria > Pseudomonadota > Alphaproteobacteria > UBA8366 > JADFVY01 > JADFVY01. The sequence goes on along the minus strand of CAXMQC010000020.1, from coordinate 95 downwards.
GCAGGTCCGGGGCGCCCTGCTCGTCGATCTCGATATGCATGCAGGATTCCGGAATTTCGCCGTTACCGCTGTCGCTGCGGGGCTTCAGTGACTGC
>CAXMQC010000019.1:0-2824 GCA_964195285.1 Akkermansiaceae bacterium | reverse complement strand
CAGATGGCGGCGACGATCCGCGAATTGAAGGCGCGCGGGCTTTCGGTGATGCTGTCGGAACAGAACCTGCGCTTCGCCCGCATGGTTTCCGACCGCGCCTATATTGTTGAGAAAGGCCGCATCCGCTGGCAGGGCACAATGGCCGATCTGGACGACGACGAGGAAGCCCGACAGAAATATCTGAGCGTGTGACGACGCGGAATGTTAATTCCCCGCCTCCGCCTTCTCGCCCGCTCTCTCGATGCGGAATGTCACAAGGGTCAGCAGGGCGAGCGATCCCATGAAATAAAAGAGGCCCGGTTCGGAGGTCGCGTCGGCGAACCCGGCGATCTTGGCGATCATGATAGCGGTGGCGATGATGAAGACATCGGCCATCGACCAGCGGCCGCTGAAGATCAGGAGCTTCAGGAACCGGCGGAAATGCGGACGCGTGGCGTCGGCATGATGCCAGATCGCCCAGGCCAGCGTAATCTTGATCACCGGGAAGACGATCGAAAACGCCGCGATCACGCCCGCCAGCATCGGCTCGCCTTCGAACCAGAGCCGGCGAATGCCGCCGATTATTGTAAATTCGTTTTCGAAGACCCAGAGCTCGGTCACCGTCATCACCGGCAGCGTGATCCCCATGGCGAACAGCACGACCCCGGCGGCCAGCGCGATTGCCATCAGCCGGTCCGGCCCGTGCGCGCCCGCCGACAGCGAATGTTCCGCATGCCAAACCCGGCGCAGCGACCGTCCGATGTCGGCCCAAATGCCCGTGACTTCCTGTTTCTTCATAACCGCCGTCCGGCCCCTTCCCCTGCGCGTCCGCCAAGTTTGTAGTATATAGGAAATCCGCTAGGGGAAAGCGAGGTGGCGGCCCGCAATGAAGATTCATCCGTATACAAATGAATTGCAGACCGGCAACGCTCCACGTTAAGGTCCGGCGGCAGTGAGTTGCTGACGCGTAGCCGTCCGATGGGTTATGGATAGGCGGGACAGCGCAACGGGATGCATTCGGACGGAGGCCATGGCGGGGCATATCATCGGCGTCGATGTCGGCGGGACCTTCACGGACCTGGTATTGATGGGCGCCGACGGCCAGCCGCGTATCGCCAAGGTGCCCTCGACCCCTGAAAACCAGGCCTTCGGCGTGCTGGCCGCGATTGCCGAGACCGGCGCCTCGCTGGCCGACGCCGACACCATCGTCCATGGCACCACGGTTACCACGAATGCGCTGTTGGAGCGCAAGCTGGCGAAGGTCGGACTGATCACCACGCGGGGCTTTCGCGACGTGCTGGAGCTGGGCCGGCGCACCCGGCCCCAAGCATACGGGATGAAGGGCCAGTTCGTGCCGCTGATCCCGCGCGAGCTGCGCCTGGAGGTCAGCGAGCGGATGGATGCCGATGGCGAGGTGCTGATCCCGCTGGATACCGACGACGTGCGCACAGCCTGCGCCTTCCTGCTGGAGCACGGCTGCGAGGCGCTGGTGATTCATTTCCTGCATGCCTACCGCAATCCGGTGCATGAAAACCACGCTGCCGAGATCGCGGCGGAGGCCTGGCCCAACGGATTCATAACCCGCGGCCACGCCATCCTGTCGGAATACCGGGAGTATGAACGCGGCGTGACAGCAGCGGTGAACGCCTCAGTCCAGCCGGTGCTGCATGCCTATCTCAACCGGCTGACCGACGAGCTGGCCGACCAGGGCTATCGCCACGACCTGCTTGTGATGCAGGGCAACGGCGGCACGGTGACCGCCGGGCTGGTGCCCGACCATGCGGTGAACACGGTGATGTCCGGCCCGGCCTCGGGCGTGATGGCAGCCGCTCATGGCGGCGCGGGGGCCGGCTATCCGAACCTGATGACCTATGACATGGGCGGCACCAGTTGCGATGTCGGGCTGATCCGCGACGGTATCCCGCAAGTCAGTTCCGAGCTGGAGCTGGAATACGCCATGCCGATCCATGTGCCGATGGTCGATGTCCATACCATCGGTGCCGGCGGTGGCTCGATCGCGCGCGTCGACGAGGCGGGGCTGCTACAGGTCGGGCCGGCGAGCGCCGGCGCCATGCCGGGGCCGATCTGTTATGGCCGGGGCGGGGCGGACCCGACCATCACCGACGCCAACCTGGCGCTCGGGCGGCTGAATCCGGAAACCCTGTTGTCGGTCGACAATCCGGTGACGCTGAAGGCCTTGCACGGGGCCATCGGCGACCGGATCGGCAAACCGCTGGGATTGGACGCCGAAGGCGCCGCCGCCGCCATCATCCAGATCGCCAATACCCGCATGGCCGGAGCCCTGCGCATGGTCAGCCTCGCCCGCGGCCACGACCCGCGTGACTTCGCGCTGTTCGCCTTCGGTGGCGCCGGACCGTTGCACGCGGTGGCACTGGCACGCGAACTGGGCATTCCGAAGGTGCTGATCCCGGCACGCCCGGGCATCACCAACGCCATTGGCTGCATCGTCGCCGATCTGCGCCATGATTACGTCAACACCATCAATATGCCGGTCGATGCCCTGGATATGGACGAGGTCAAGCAACTGATCGGGGCGCAAATGGAAAAAGGCCGCGAAACCATCGAGGGCGAGGGCGTTGAGGTCGAGGATCTGCGTTATGTCCACGACGTCGATATGCAGTTCCAGGGGCAAAGCCACATCCTGACCGTGCCGATCTCCGGCCCGGATGTCACGCGCGAGGAATTGCACTCCCTGTTCGAGGCGGCCTACTGGGAGCGTTTCGCCGTCGAGCTGCCGGAAATCCGGCCGGTACTGGTCAACCTGCACAGCGCCGTCATCGGCAAGCGCGCCCAGGCGGACGTTTCGGCGCTGACAGCCAGTAGC
>CAXMQC010000018.1:0-2847 GCA_964195285.1 Akkermansiaceae bacterium | reverse complement strand
GCTGCGCCACCGCATGGAGATGGAACGACTCGTCGCGGCCGCCATCGAACGCGGCGCCAGGGCCCGCTTCGCGCGGGCCTGACCGGAACCGCGCGACCTCACCCTTCGAGACGGCTGCTTGCGCAGCCTCCTCAGGATGAGGGCACGAACATTGGTGCCTCTTGATTCGGTTCAATGGGTGTTGGAGCCTCATCCTGAGGAGCCCCGCAAGGGGCGTCTCGAAGGATGGAGTCGCGACGGTCCTTCAACCCCCCGCCAGTTCCTTGCGGACGATTTCCGCCCCGGCCCCCAGGGCGCGCAGTTTGCCGGCGGCGACGCCGCGGGGTAGCGGCGCCATGCCGCAATTGGTGCAGGGGCTGACCCGTTCGGCGTCGACGAATTCCATCGCGGCGCGGATCGTGGCGGCGACCTGTTCGGGAGTTTCCACCACCTCCGAGGCCACATCGATGGCGCCGACCATGACCGTCTTGTTCGATAACAGCCCGATCAGCGACAACGGCACCTTAGAACTGGCGCATTCCAGCGAGACCTGGTCGAGGCGGCTTTCGTTCAGGGCGGGAAATATTTCCTCATATTGGCGCCATTCGCCGCCCAGGCTTTCCTTCCAGTCGAGATTGGCCTGGATGCCGTAGCCATAGCAGATATGCACCGCGGTCTGGCATTTGAGCCCCTCGATGGCCTTGTGCAGGGCGGCGACGCCCCATTCCTTGACATCGTCCATGAAGACGTTGAAGGCGGGCTCGTCGAACTGGATCAGATCGACGCCCTCGGCCTCCAGCTCGCGCGCCTCCTGGTTCAAGAGTTCGGCGAAGGCCATCGCCATGTCGGCGCGTTTGCCGTAATGCGCGTCGGCGATGGTGTCGCAGATCGTCATCGGCCCCGGCAAGGTGAATTTCAGGCCGCGTCCGGTGTGGGCGCGCGCGAAGCGGGCCTCTTCCTTGTGGACCGATCCCTTGCGGGCGACCGCGCCGGTAACCGTCGGCACATCGACGACATAGCGGTTGTCGCGGATGCCCATTTTCGTCTTCTTTTCCCAGTCGATGCCGGCGACATGTTCCAGGAAGCCATGCACGAAATGCATGCGGAACTGCTCGCCCTCGGTGACGATGTCGATACCCGCGTCTTCCTCTTCCTTGATCCAGACCAGCGCCGCGTCGCGCTTGCCGCGATCCAGCTCGGCCCCCTCCAGTCGCCAGGGCGCCCATAGCTTTTTCGGCTCAGCGAGCCAGGACGGTTTCGGCAGGCTGCCGGCGATGGTGGTCTTCAACATGGGCGAACTCCCCTTTCGGCCGGGCGCAGGCGATTGTCGACGACCGGGATGTTAGGACGCCGGACCCACCACCGCCAGAGGCTATCGGTATATTTCGGCCGCATGGGCGGCGGCGACGCGGTGGCGGGGTTTTTCGCCGCTCAGCAGACCAAGCGCCACCGCGAAGGCCTCGGCGTCCGCTCCCAGCGCGCCGAAGAAGGCCTTTTCGGCCTCGGCCATTGCCGGGGAGGCGCGGTCCAACAGCTGGCGGCCCCGGCGGGTCGGGGCGATCGACATCGCCCGACGGTCGAGCGTATGCGGGTCGCGCCGCACCAGTTTCTTCTGCGCCATTTCGCGGGTTTGCTGAGACGTGGTCATCCCGTCGACGCCGCAATGCACCGCGAGATCGGCCTGGGTGACCTGTCCGCGGGCCAACAGCCCGTCCAGCCCCGACAGCAACAAATACTGCACTGGGGTCAGGCCGAAGGGTTCCAGCAGATCGCGTTGCTCGCGTTGCCAGCGATTGGCCGCACGCCACAACGCCGCGCCCGGCCCGCCCGCCTTGGGAAGTGCACGCAGTCCGCGGATCGTTTGCCCCCGGTCAACCATGGCGTACCGCCTTTCCCTGTTTCGCATGCTTCTGTAGCCTGGGTCGACAGTACCCCATTCCGACGCGTTCGTTAATACGACGCGGGAGCCAGCGATGGCCAAGCCGTTTCCGACCGCAAGGGTCTGCTATTTTGGCGGTCTACGCGCGGAATGAATCCCCGCGCCGGTCGCTCACTATTTCAGCCCCGCCTTGCGCAGGCCGTCGAGATAAGGGTCGAGACCGCCCGGCTGTTTGGTTGGCAAGGTTGATTCCAGAAAGGCCAGCGAGAGGTCGGGCTTTTGCCGTAGCGCTTCTTCGACGGCCTCGCGCGCCTTCACGGTTTGCCCGAGATTGCCGAGCGCCGAGGCAAGTATCGCGTAGGGCCAGTATCCACCCCCGGCGGCGCGCGGCTCGTAAATCGTCCGTTGCGCCCACTCGACCGCGGCCTCGTATTGTCTCTGCAATGTGCAGGTCAGGGAACGGAAACTCATGGTTCCCCACGATACCGGGTCGCGGGGGCTGAGCCGGATCGCTGTTTCGAGCGCTTCGGCGGCTTCCTGGAGCCGGCCCGAAAGCATCAGTGCGGCGCCAAGCCCATGATAGGCCTGGGCGAAATTGGGGTTGAGCGTCAGCGCCGTCTCAAGCTCGGCGACCGAGGCGTCATGCTCGCCGCGTATCATGTAAACACGCCCGAGCGCGAAATAAGCCACCGGGTCCTTGTCGTCCAGCGCGAGAGCCTTTTTGGCCGCCTTCAGCGCCGCCGAGACGCTCTCGCTCGGCACTTCCACATAACCGAGCATCGCATCCAGATAATGGGAATAGGACTCGAAAGCGCAGGCTGTGGCGAAACCGGGATCCAATTCTTGCGTCCGATGGAATAGCCGCTGAGCCTCGGCGTTGCCTTCCTTGGTGAAGCCCCATGGTCGGCCCCCATTGAGTGGTCCAGTGTGAATGTTAGTGCATGACCGGCCTTTGGTCCATCTGGACGATGGTTTCCGGGGCCGGCGGG
>CAXMQC010000017.1:0-6153 GCA_964195285.1 Akkermansiaceae bacterium | reverse complement strand
AAGAAGGAAATGGATTCTGGCATATTCTGGATGGGATGAATGCCGAGCGCATCCTGATCGCCGCGGAGGCACTGGGCGATGCGCGCTGGTTTACCGCCAAGGCCGCGAACTATGCCTCGGAGCGCGTGGTTTTCGGCCAACCGATCGGTGCAAATCAGGGAATCCAGTTTCCAGTCGCGCGCGCCCATGTCGAAACCGAGGCGGCGGATCTGATGGCGCGCAAGGCGGCGGCGCTGTTCGAAGCCGGCAAACACTGTGGCGGTGAGGCCAATATGGCAAAACTGCTGGCGTCCGAAGCCGCGTGGCATGCCGGCGAGTCCTGTTTTCAGACCTTCGGCGGCTTTGCATTCGCACGCGAGTACGACATCGAGCGCAAGTGGCGGGAAACAAGGCTGTTCCAAACGGCGCCAATATCAACAAACATGATCCTGGCTTATATCGGCCAGCATGTGCTGGGAATGCCCCGTTCGTATTAGTATTATTGCCTACTTTATAGGCAATAATACTAAATGCATATTAAAGTCTCACCCACCGGCCGTTCCAGCTGCGGCATGCGAGGCCCGGGACCAGCCGGTTGCCGTCCTCGCCGCTGATGGTCTGGCGGAAAGTTCGGCAATATTGGCCCGCCTCGGTTTTCAGGGTTCTGGTAACAACCATAGTCACCGCGATGTCGCCCTCGCTGGACCGCCAATTGGCCGCCTTGCCCGACGGCATGCGTTCCAGTGTCTGCTGTTCCAATTCGTAGAATTGGCGCTTGGCACTGCGGCTCATTCCATCGAAACCCTGCTGGATCGAGACCAATTCGGTATTGCGGGATTTACGGCCGAGAAACTGATCGACACTCCTTACGTAATGACCGATTTCCGGTACAAAATACCAAACACGCCTCTCACGCCACTTGCCTCTGCTGTAGCGCTCGCAGGCAATCTCGACCGAATCGAATTCGCCGAACTGAACTTCGACGACGGCAGTGCCAACAACGGTGCAGATCCATTCGCGATAGAACAGCCGTTCGCCGTTTTGCCCATCGAGTTTGACCCGCACCTCGCTTTTAAACTGCCGGCGAGTGCCCGGTATCAAGGGCCACAGAGTATCCGGCGGTACATCGAAATCGCGCGTCACGACGCCGCGATCAGTTTTCGTTTTGGCCGACGGGAATATGAAGTTAGGATAACGCTCGAAACTGGAATTGAGGTCATTGCGCCAGGTTACCAATCCTTCGAACACCTGCTGGATTGTCTCGGTCCGACCGCTCGAATAGGTATAGGCATCGCCCTGGCGGTAGGCCGGCAGATTGCCCAACGGCGGCCCCTCGTAATCGGGCGGATCGTAGTCCGCCGACAATTTGCCGCGGAGACTGTCGAGGAACTGGCCGCCGCCGATGTCCACTGACGTGCATCCGGCAAGCACGAAAAACGCAACGAGAGTTGCGCTCGGTAACAATCTCGAGAAAACCAAGCCAGCCAATATCTCCGCCTCACGCAGCATAATCCACCCAACACTACGGGGCCCCTATTCGGGAGTCCCCATCAACCCTTTGTTTTATCCGTGCCGCCTGCGGGGCATCTGGCCCGTGACCGCATCAGTATTTTAAATTCGTGCCCGCGCCGGGCACCGAGATCGCCTCGACCGCCTTAACCCAGCGGCCATCCTCGCCCGGCTCACGGCAAGCAACACCGTAATTGGGATGATCGCGCGCCACACCGGTATCAACCGTGCGGAAAGCACGACAGAACGTGCCGTCGTCCCGGCGATAGGTCTTGACCGGGACGACCGCGCCGCTGCGTCCGTTCTCCGGGTTGGACCAGACCACCGCGGCTTCACTTTTTCTGTTTTCCAGCGCGTTCTGGAACGCGGCCTCGCGCCACGGGTCATCCATGGCGGAAATAGTGTGTGCCTGCTGAGCCATACCACCCTGGTTCAAGGGCGAGCTAAATTTCTGGAGCATCATGCCACCACCGACCATCACGGCGGCAAAGACAGCTGCCGTGGCGAATGCGGCGATCGAGCGCTGGCGCACCAGCGAAATGACCGGGGCCTCTTTCTGCGCACCCTTGACCAGGGACGGGACCGTAGCCTTGGCTTCTTCGTCCGGCGCCTCGAGAATCATGTTTACCAGGTGCGACGGCACGACCTCGCCGCTCAACTCTTCGGTGGCCGTCGTCTCGTCAAACAGATCCAACAGCCTCTCGGGAACCGCTTCATGCAGAACATGGTTGTGGGCGGCGTGGATCAGGGCGGCGCTGTTACGCAACATTCCCTCAACCTCGCGGGCCTCTTCATCTTCCGCCAGCAGAGATTCGACCAGTGCCGCAGATTCGGTATCTAGCTCGCCGTCGACATATGCGACCAGTGTATTGGCATCGAGCTGTTTCATAACGGCCTCTCAATACTCATTGTTCGGTACGATCTGGCAGATTTTCCTGGCGCCCATGTCGTCACGCTTCTCCGCCCGCGGCGGCGATTTCCGAATCGGGACCACCGACCATGCGGTTGAGCGCAAGCCTGGCCCTCGAAAGGCGGCTCATCACCGTCCCCACGGGAATTCCCAGCGTATCAGCGGTTTCCTTGTAGGAGTTGCCTTCGACACAGACCAGAAGCAGGACCGACCGCTGATCGGGCGGGAGACGCTGGACACCGCGACGGACCGCTTCCAGTGTCAGCCGGTTCATGGCGGCCTGTTCGCCGTCCATACCCGGAACCTGGTGACTCTCCGGGTCGACGACCGACAGATGGCTTCCCCGCAATTTGCCCATGCGGATCGCGTCGATCCACAGGTTCTGCATGATGCGGAACATCCAGCTGTCCAGCCTTGTTCCCGGCTGCCATTGGCCAATCCGCTGAATTGCCCGTTCGCATGCCGACTGCACGAGATCGTCGGCTTCCACTTCGGTTCCGGTCAGGCCTCGTGCGAACCGCCGCAACCGCGGCAGCAGCGCAATCATCTCGGCTTTCGTACGTTTGTCCAAGGGGAGCTTTCCTTAACCGTTCATACGTCGTAACGAACCGCGCCGGAGTTTATTCCAAGCTTCGTAAAAAATTCCTAAAGACAAGAAAGAAATAGCCAAGAACTGGTGCTGTTGAGCCTTTGCAGAGCGGTCGGATCAACAGGCGAAGATTCGGCAAGATATTTACGGAATTTTAGTAGGTCTGTCGGATAGTCGATCATGGTCATTTCTATGCGTGAATGCGCGCCGGCCCGGTCTGAGTGAATTCGGGTCTCCGCGGAATAATGCAGACCCTGTTTCGTTGTCCCTCTATAACGCGCAAAAATGCGCACGGGGGATCGAACCCGAACCAGTTCACGAGGACGAATGAGAGATGATGCATATAACCAACGAAAAACCCGAGGGAAAGAACAGCGCCCTTCGCGTGGCTCTGCTGGCATCGCTGTGCACCATTGCGCTGGCGACGGTGGCCGCCATGCCAGTCGCCTTCGACGATCATGGACCGACTTTCAAATCCGCTTTCGCCGGCAACGGCAATGGTGGCGGCAATGGCGGCGGTAACGGTGGCGGTGGCGGTAGTGACGGCGGTAGCAGCGGTGGCGGTAGTGGTGGCGGTAATGGCGCCAGCGGCAAGGACGATGCGCCGGGCCAACAGAGGAAGCTGCCCGACGATCAGTCCGCCGCGGAAGAAGATGCGGTAACATTCTCTGTCGAAGGAACCATCGCGGAGCGCGGTGAAGTCGAACAGCCGACGATCCTGCCGATCGCCGAGGACGCCGAGCCGGCGAACAATAAAGTGATCAAGGAACTCGCCGGATTGCCCGATGAATCAGCGCTGTCCGATGAAGAAGAACAGGAAGCGATACGGAGTGGCTGGGGAACCTGGCGTACCGCCGACGGACCAGAAACCGTAATCTCCCAGTAAAGTTTTGCCGTTTCCGGGTGGTCGATGGAAATGGCGGAAATCCAGACCAGTAATTCACGTCCAGTCCTAGCGGCGGAGGGTCAATCCCCTCCGCCGCTTTTTTATCCGGGGTCCTGATCCTTAAAGGTTTGTTAGGCAAGCCGTTTAACGGATTCTTCAGGGTTTTGCGGTTCAATATGGGATGTTCGGCTAGATGCGTTCGCCCGGCACCCGGCGCAGAAAAAACAAGCTCGGAACTGAATGCTGTGCGAACCGTAAAATGATCTGCCAAACATTGTTGAACCGACGAGGCTGAAATCAACTCGGCCCGGAGAGTGCCATGATAGAGACAGGACATATGCGTACAGGAATTATCGACGAAGACACGCCGGAGGCGGCGCCCAGCTTCGTCATGCGGATCCTTGACCGGCCGGGGCTGAAAAAGAGGCTCTCCGGCAGGATCGCCGCATGCGCCTTTATTCTTAGCTTCTTTGCCCCGATCTCCATCGATTTCGTCACCGGCGAGATAACCGTAAATGCCGCCCAGGCAGGCAACGGTAACGGCAATTTTGGCAATGGCATTGGTAACGGCGGTTCCAATGGCCAAAACCCCGGCAACGGTGGTGACGGCGATGGCGATGGCGATGGCGACGGCGACGGCGATGGCGATGGCGATGGTGACGGCGATGGCGATGGCGATGGCGACGGTACGCCGGGTCTCTTCGTAATGGAAGAAGGCGGCGGATCGGGTACCGACGTCGCGGCCGGTATGGCCGACGCCGATTTTGCCGAAGCCATCGATGCGATCGCCGGTTCATCAGCGCTAGGCCCGACGGCGGGAACCCCCACAGCCGGCTTGCCGACGATCAGTCAGCTATTCTCCATGGGCGACGAGGCGACCGTGTCGGCGGAGGATGAACTTGATCTGATTGCCAACGGCTGGGGCGCCGCAAACTGAATGCCCCCTCCCCGCAATGCACGCTAGGATATGGAATGCGGCACCGAACGGGCCGCATTTCCTTTTCTCGGCCCTGAAGCTTTCGGGTTTTAAATGACGCCGGTAACGATTGTATAAATTCATATTCACACCACCACTTGAAGACTAAATACAGTATATTTTTTTTATAACTGCAACGTTTTTGTCCTTTACCATTTTTTTACTCATTTGTATTTTAATGGCCGACTGATTTTCCACCTTGCCTTTGCGTCATTTTTGATGTGGCGGAAGGACCAATTCTTTGAAGCTGGGTGAGGAGCTTCTGTTCGAAATGATAATTGCCGGACTGACAAGCCATGCGATCAGGCGCGGCGCCATCATGGTGGCGGCGAGCCTCGTCGTTTTGTTGTTCGCGCCGCATCACAGCGCGGTTGCACAAGGACGTCCGATCCAGGCCAATTTGATCCAGGATATGGAATTCGGATCGATCGTCGCGACCTCACCAACCGGAACCGTAACGCTCTACCCATCGGGCCAAAGTCCTCTGTATAGCGGCGTTTTTTCAACCGGCGGTCTCGTTGCCCCGGCGGAGTTCGAAATCCACGGTGAAAAGTTTTTGCCTTTCACGATCATCCTGCCCGCCGCGCCGGTCATCATACCCGGCCCGACCGGCAGCATGGTCATCGACAGTTTCGTGTCCGACCCGCCGGCCGGCGCCAACGGAACATTCGATGCGCAGGGCAAGGCGTTCGTGACGGTGGGGGCGACAATGTCCATGACCGACCAACTGAGCGCCGGTCCCTACAACAGCACGTTCGACCTGGTCGTTTCGTACTGACTTCACCGCAGGTTATTGCGGCACGATTGTTATGAGTACTCGTTCATTTGTTTTGAGTTTTACCAATGGGCCGGAGAGGTCCGAAATACAACCAACCCAGGCATATGACTGGTTTGCCGTATTCAGAAGGAGTTGAACATTATGTTGCTTAGAAAATTTTCTCTCATCGCGTTGGTCGCCCTTGCGATCGGCGGATTCACCACCCTGACCGCGTCCGACGCCAACGCACAGGCTTCGGACACAGGGAGCGCCAACATCACCGCGCTGATCAACAATCCGATCGTGCTCAATTGGGGACAGGACATGGATTTCGGCGAAGCCGCGCCGAGCACCGTGGCGACGACGGTAATTATTGCTGCCGACGGCACCGTTAGCGGCGATGCGATCGGCACGGCCGGTGCGCCTCAGGAAGCCCGTTTCTCGATCTCGGGACTTCCCACCCAAACCTATGCGGTAACCCTGCCTGCGGCCCCCGTCGTTCTTAACGACGGCGGAGCCAACAACATGAACGTCACCGGGTTCGTCC
>CAXMQC010000016.1:0-4817 GCA_964195285.1 Akkermansiaceae bacterium | reverse complement strand
GATTTCGACATCATGGACGGGAAAAAACTCCGAAATCGGGCAGTTGGGACTGGCCATGGTCAGGTGATAATTGTGCATCTGGCCGGCATGGGGCACGACGGGCACCTGGTAGGCCTCGGCCAGGGCATTGATCTTCTGTGCGGCCGTGATGCCGCCGACCCGGTTGGCGTCATACTGGATATAACTTACCGCACCGATATCCAGCAGCTGGCGGAAACCGAACAGGTTGAACTCGTGCTCACCGCCCGAGATCGGGATGCCCATGGCGTTGAGTTCCGCATAGCCATGCATATCATCGGCGATTACCGGTTCCTCCAGCCAGCGCGGCTCGAACCGCTCGAGCTTCGGAATCATCCGCCGCGCATAATCCAGGTTCCAGCCCATATAACATTCGAGCATCAGGTCCCGGTCGTAACCGATGACTTCGCGTATCGCTTCAACCCGGCGGATGTTTTCGCGCATGCCGGCCGGCCCATCCTTCGGCCCCCAGCCAAAGCGCATCTTCATCATCTCGAAACCCTGGTCGACATAGCGCTGGGCCTCGGCCTGCATGCGGTCGATATCGTCGGAATAGAGTTTCGACGCGTAGACCGGGATTTTTTCCTTGGTGCGGCCGCCCAGCAGCTTGAAGACCGGCTGTCCCGCCGATTTGCCCAGCAGGTCCCAGATCGCGATATCGACCGCGGAAATCGCGGTCATGCCGATACCCTTGCGGCCCCAGGCGAGCGTGCGACGATACATCTTTTCCCACAAATGGGCATAGTCCCAGGGGTCTTCGCCGATCACCAGCGGCGCCATGTACAGGTCGATCGCATTCTTCACCAGACGGGGCGCCAGCGCCGCATTGCCGATGCCGACCAACCCATCATCTGTTTCGACTTCGCAGACCAGCCATTCGTGAAACCGGAAAGACCCCATCGCGTCGCCGCGGGTGTAGAGCGCGTCCGCCGCATTGGTGCAAAAGTTCGCCTGCGGCGGTACGGTCTTACCCGTCCACCGGAAGACCCGGGTGCGGACAGATTTTATCTTCATGTTTGCCTCCTCGACGTCGCGGAACCCTATCCGCCTGTTAAAATTTTCTTGTTGTCCTCATATTCCTTGATATCGATCCCGCCGCGGGCAAAGCGTTCGTCGAGGATGTCGAGGGCGGTTGCGCCATCAGGCCCGTCCGTCGCTGCGCCGCGGCCGATGGCGCGGACCACCAGGATGATGGCCACCGCAATCACCGGAATCATCAGGATGCCTAGCAATGGGTGCACAAACATGCTGACCCAGCCCCACACATCCCACATGTGGGGGTGGTCACCTTTACCGCCGGCATCCCCTGCCGCCCCATGCGCCCAGGCCGCACCGGCGGCCGCCCACACCGGCATGGCGACCGCCGGTATTTGTAAGTACATCTTCATCGAAGTAACCTTTTGATCCAGTGAACCGCAATGTGGCTGATCAATCACAACTGCACTGTCGCGGCGATGATGCAAATCAACGGGCCCGCCACTGACACTACCCGTCTTCCCCACCCTACCCGCGCCTGTTAAAAAGCGTTATATCGAATCGCATGGCGGAGAAATCATAATGGCTGAGGCACGCCTGGCTGTCGATATCGGCGGTACCTTTACCGACGTCGTGCTGGAGCGCGATGGCGTGCATCATGGCGCGAAGGCGTTAACGACGCCCGGCAACCCGGCCGACGGTTTCATGGCCGGTATTCGGCAGGTCATGGCGGAGACCGGGACAGAGCCCGCGCAGGTCTCGCTGATTATCCACGGCACGACGCTGGCGACCAATGCGCTAATCGAGCGCACGGGCGCAAAAACTGCGCTGATCGTCACCGAAGGCCATCGCGATTCGCTGGAAATCGCCTATGAGAACCGGTTCGACCAGTACGATATCGATGCCGAGCGCCGGCCGCCGCTGGTGCCACGCGCGCTGCGCCTGCCGGTGGCCGAGCGGGTGGATTTCCTGGGCGAAGTGCTGACACCGCTGGACGATGCCTCGGTCGAGGCGCTGGTTCCCGCGCTGGTCGCCGAGGGCGTGCAATCGGTGGCGATCGGCCTGCTGCATTCTTACGCCAACCCCGGCCACGAGCAGCGCGTCGCCGAAGTCCTGCGCGAGCGGATGCCGGATCTGTCGATTACGCTGTCGTCGGAAGTGTGCCCGGAAATTCGCGAATATGAGCGCCAGTCGACGGCCTGCGCCAACGCCTATGTACAGCCCTTGATGGCGCGATACCTTGAGGACGTGCAGGCGCGGCTGGCCGACAACGGATTCGCCTGTCCCTGCCTTCTGATGACCTCGGGCGGCAATCTGGTGACCATCCCCACGGCGCGGCGTTTCCCGGTGCGGCTGGTGGAATCGGGGCCCGCGGGCGGCGCCATCCTGGCGGCACATATCGCCCGGCTCCTGGGCGAGGACCGGATTGTCAGCTTCGATATGGGCGGCACCACTGCCAAGATCTGCGTTATCGACGACGGTGAGCCGATGCTCAGCCGCAGTTTCGAAGTGGACCGCGCCCACCGCTTCATGAAGGGCAGCGGCATGCCGGTGAAAATACCCGTCGTCGAAATGGTGGAAATCGGCGCCGGCGGCGGCTCGATCGCCACGGTGGACGCGTTGGGCCGCATCAAGGTGGGTCCGCTCAGCGCCGGCGCGGAACCGGGACCCGCCTGCTACGGCCTGGGCGGCACGCATCCCACCGTCACCGACGCCAACCTGGTGATGGGCCGCATCGACGCGCAAGGTTTCGCCGGCGGGACAATGACCCTGGACAGCAATGCCGCGCGCGCCGCGCTGCTGACCCATGTCGGCAAACCGATGGACCTGGACGCGGTCGCTGCCGCCGAAGGGGTCATCGAGATCGTCGACGAGAACATGGCCTCGGCGACCAGGGTCCATGCGGTGGAGCGCGGAACCGAGGTCGCCGGGCGGGCGATGATCGCCTTCGGCGGCGCGGCGCCGCTGCATGCCGCGCGGTTGGCCGAAAAGCTGGGCATCGACCGGGTGATCGTGCCGGCCAATGCGGGTGTCGGCTCGGCGGTCGGCATGCTGCTGGCGCCGATCGCCTACGAGGTGGTCCGCAGCCGCTATATGCGGCTATCGGATTTCGATGCCGGCGTGGTCAACGAGCTGTTCCATACGATGCGCGATGAGGCGGTGGCCGTGGTGCGCATGGGCGCGGCCGAGGCGGTCCTGCAGGAGGCGCGGTTCGCCTACGCCCGCTATGTCGGCCAGGGCCACGAAATCAAGGTGGCGCTGCCGGAATGGGAGCTGGCTCCGGGCGCCGACGAGGCGATCCGCGATGCCTTCGAGCGCGAATATGAGCGCCAGTACGGCCGCACCGTGCCGGGCCTGGATATCGAAGTGCTGACATGGTCGGCGACGGTCTCCGCGCCGTTGCCGGACATCAGTGAAGAGATTGCCGAGGCTACTGAAATCAACATAGAAGCCGACGGCGCCCGAGAAATTCGATTCCCGGGGATGGGCGATCCGGTTGCGGCGGCGCTGTATCAGAGGTCGGCATTGACCGCGGGCTGCCGGGTCGAGGGCCCGGCGGCAATCGCCGAAAACCAGACCACGACGGTGCTGCCCGAAGGATTCCAACTGAATGTCAACGGGCGCGGCGACCTGGTGCTGGCGCGCAAGCTAGCCGGCGCCCGGCCCGCGGCGGGAGTCACAGCCGGCGGCATCCGCGACCAGGTGATCTGGGACCGGCTGATCGCCATCGTCGAGGAGCAGGCGCAGGCGCTGATTCGCACCGCCTTCTCGACCACGGTGCGCGAAGCCGGCGACCTGTCGGCCGGCGTCTTCGATCTGCAGGGCCGCATGCTGGCCCAGGCGGTGACCGGCACGCCGGGCCATGTCAACGCCATGGCGGCGTCGGTCGGCTTCTTCCTGGAGAAATACCCGGCGGAAACCATGGAGGAAGGCGACGTCTATCTGACCAACGACCCCTGGATGGGGACCGGCCATTTGTTCGATTTTACCGTCGTGACGCCGGCCTTCCGGGGCGGCGAGGCGGTGGCGTTGTTTGCCTCGACGGTGCATGTGGTCGATATCGGCGGCGCCGGTTTCGGGCCGGACGCGGGCGAGGTTTACGAGGAAGGGTTGTGCGTACCCATCCTGCCGCTGTTCAAACGCGGCGAAGCCAACGAGACCGTGTTGGAGATCATCCGCGCCAATGTGCGCGAGCCGGTGCAGGTGGTCGGCGACCTCTATTCGCTTACCGCCTGCAATGCGGTCGGGGCGCGGCGACTGGTGTCATTGATGGACGAGTTCGGCATGAACGATGTCGCGGGCATCGGCGACCGCATCATCGAAACCTCTCGCGCCGCCATGATTACCGAGATCGCCAAGTTGCCGGCCGGCATCTACGAAAACGAAATGACCGTCGACGGTTATGATCGGCCGGTGACCTACCGGGGGCGGCTCGAGATCAAACCCGATGCGATCGAGGTCAGTTTCGACGGGACGACCGAAATGTCGTCCTACGGCATCAACTCGCCGCTGACCTATACCCAGGCCTATACCTCGTTCGGCATCCGCTGCGTCGTCGGCAATATGATCCCGAACAATACCGGATCGCTGGGGGTCATCCGCGTGACCGCGCCAGAAGGCTGTATCCTGAACGCGCCGCGGCCGGCCGCGGTCAATATCCGCCACGTCACCGGCCAGATGCTGCCCGACGTGGTGCTGGGATGCCTGGAGCAGGCCAGACCGGGGATCGCCCCGGCCGAGGGCGCATCAAGCCTGTGGAACCCGATGCTGTCCGGCGGGCGCGGCATCACCGGCGAGCATGATTACGGCGACGCCCTGCCCTT
>CAXMQC010000015.1:0-4960 GCA_964195285.1 Akkermansiaceae bacterium | reverse complement strand
CAAACACTGGCCGGGCCTGTTCGAAGACGATCGAGAAATGTCGAAGCTTGCCACCGAGATCGCGGATAAGACCTGGGAGCTGACCGCCTTCCTGACCGATGTTCGTGGCATGGAGTCGGTCGACGCCGCCTTTGACGGCATCGCCGCCTATCACGATTCCTGCTCGTGCCTGCGCGAAATGGGGGTGCGCGATCAGCCGCGCAAACTGCTGGAATCGGTAAGGGGGCTGACCGTAAAAGATCTTGCCCAGGCGGAAGAATGCTGCGGTTTCGGCGGCACCTTCGCGGTGAAATATCCCGACATCTCGGGCCGCATGGTTTCCGACAAGGCAGAGGATATCGAGGCGACCGGCGCCGACACGCTGCTGGCCGGTGACCTGGGCTGCCTGATGAACATGGCGGGCAAGCTGAAACGGCGCGGATCGGCGATCAGGGTTCGCCATGTCGCCGAAGTGCTTGCCGGCGACATCGCGCAACCGCCGATCGGCGAGGGCGAGTCGTGAGCGCCCACAATCCAACCAGTCACCGGTTTCCGGAAAATGCGCGCGCGGCGCTGGCCAACGAGACGCTGCAGCGCGGCCTGGCCTCGGCCAAGGTGGGATTTCGCATCCGCCGCAGCGAAGCCGCCGCCCGGTTGCCCGAATTCGAGACCCTGCGCGGCGAATCCCGCGACATCAAAGACCACACACTGGCCCATATCGACCTCTATCTGGAGGCCTTCGAAAATCGGGTGACGGAACGCGGTGGCCATGTGCACTGGGCGGCCGACGCGGCCGAGGCCTGCGACGCGGTGTTGACGATCTGCCGTGCGGCCGACGCCAGGACCGTCACCAAGGGCAAATCGATGATCTCGGAGGAAATGGGCCTCAATGCCTTCCTCGAGGAAAATGACATCGAGCCGGTGGAAACCGACCTCGGCGAATATATCATCCAGCTGCGCGACGAAACGCCCAGCCACATCATCGCCCCGGCCTTCCACGTGTTGAAGGAACAGGTGATCGAGACATTCCAGGAAAAACATACCCACCTCGATCCGGACCGGGTGATCGACGAGGCGCGCCAGCTACAGGACGAGGCCCGCAATGTGTTGCGTGACCGGTTCCTGGCCGCCGATGTGGGCATCACCGGGGCCAATTTCCTGATCGCCGAGACCGGCTCCACCGTGATCGTCACAAACGAGGGCAATGGCGATCTGACCCAGACCCTGCCACGCGTCCATATCGTGCTGGCCAGCCTGGAAAAAGTAGTGCCGACGCTGGAGGACGCCTCGACCATCCTGCGCGTGCTGGCGCGCTCGGCGACCGGACAGGAATACAGCTCCTACACCACCTTTTCCACCGGCCCGCGCCGCGGCGAGGATGTCGACGGCCCGCATGAATTCCATGTCGTGCTGCTGGACAACGGCCGCACCAAGCTGATCGGAACCGAATTGCAGGACGTATTGCGCTGCATCCGCTGCGGCGCCTGCATGAACCATTGTCCGGTCTACGGGGCGATCGGCGGGCATGCCTATGGCTGGGTCTATCCCGGGCCGATCGGCGCCGTGCTCAGCCCCGCGCTGATCGGGGTCGAGGAAGCCCATCACCTGCCCAACGCCTCGACCTTCTGCGGCCGCTGCGAGGCGGTCTGCCCGATGCGCATCCCGCTGCCCAAGCTGATGCGCCATCTGCGCGAGCACGAATTCGAAAAGCGCATTACGCCGGCGACAGTGCGCCGCGGCCTTGCGGTCTGGGCGTGGTTCGCCAAGCGGCCCGCCCTGTACCGCCTGGCGACGGCGTTGCCGATGCGGCTGCTGGCCATGGCGGCCGGGAGAAAGGGCCGATTCCGCAAGCTTCCCATGGCCGGCGGCTGGACCAGCCAGCGCGACCTTCCCGCACCACAGGGCGCGACCTTCCAGGCGATGTGGAGCCGCCGGGGCGGCCGCCGGGACGCATCGAAATGAGCAAGGCCTCGCGAGATGCGATTCTGGACAAGCTACGCGGCGCGGCACGGCGCGACGGCGACGAGGCCTCGGCCCGCGCCGCGGTGGATGCGCGCCTGCGGACCCATGCACGGGGTACCATCCCGGCGCGCGGCAAGCTGGACCGCCAGGGGCTGATGGACCTGTTCGCCGCGCAGGCCACGGCGGTCGATGCGACGATCGCCCGCGTCGCGGCGCCGGACGAAGTCCCGGCCAGCGTTGCCGATTATCTGCGCGGTGAAAACCTACCCACCAAACTGCGCCTGGCGCCGGACCCGAAACTGGATACCTGTTCCTGGGACCGCGCGCCGATGCTGGAAATCGTCCATGGCAAGGCCGAGGCCGAGGACATGGTCACGGTAACCGGCGCGTTTGCCGGCATCGCGGAAAGCGGCACGATGATGCTGGTGTCCGGGCCCGAGTCCCCGACCACCCTGAACTTCCTGCCGGACACCCACATCGTCGTGCTGCGCGCCAGCGAAATGGTCGGCGCCTACGAGGACGCCTGGGACCGCCTGCGCAATACCGGCCGGATGCCGCGAACCGTCAATTTCATCACCGGCCCGTCGCGCAGTGGCGATATTGAACAGACCCTGCATCTCGGCGCGCACGGGCCGCGCCGGCTGCATATCATCCTGGTCGAGGACGATGGCTGAACGCGGCAAGTCGGGTGATGACGATACCGGCCTGTGGGAGGCGGTCACCAGGGACGTGAAGCCGATCAAGCGGTCGTCGCCGGCCCGCGCCAAACCGGAAGCCGCAAAGGAACCCGCGCCGGCGAAATCCAAAAAATCGGGCGGCGCCCCGCCGGTCCGCCCCGCCTTGCCGGCCAGACCCAAAGCGTCGGCCATGCCGGCCCGCGAACTCAGCCACGGCCGGGCGTCGGGTGTCGACAAGCGCACCATGGACCGGCTGCGCCGCGGGCAACTGCCGATCGAGGCCGAGATCGATCTGCACGGCCATACCCTGGACGAAGCCCACCGCGTGCTCAACGCCTTCATCACCGGCCATGCCGTGGCCGGCCGGCGCTGCGTGCGGGTGATCACCGGCAAGGGCAGCTACCGCCAGGGCGGCGGCGTGCTGAAAACCGCGGTGCCGCGCTGGCTGAACGAACCGCCGCTGCAAGACGGCATTCTCGCCTTTGCCCATGCGCGGCGCGACGACGGCGGCGAGGGCGCGCTCTATGTGCTGCTGCGGCGCAAGCGGCCAGCCGGCCTGGCCCGATGACCCCGTTCGGCCGCAGGATGCGCGTGCTGCGCGACAAGACCGGCTTGAATCTGCATGACATGTCGGCGGCGCTGGGCGTTTCGGCCGCCTATCTGTCGGCCCTGGAGCATGGCCGCCGCGGCCGCCCCAGCCGCGCGCGGGTTCACGAAATCTGTCAGTTTTTCAACCTGGTCTGGGACGAGGCGGACGAGTTGCAGCGCCTGGCGCGCATCTCCCATCCGCGCATCACCGTCGACACCTCGGGCCTGTCGCCCGAGGCCACCGAACTCGCCAACGAACTCGCCAACCGGATCAGAAAATTACCAACCGAAAAGGTGAGGGCGCTGCTGGCGGCGCTGAAGGAAGGGTAGGGCGGACCAGGCCCGCCTACAAAATAAACTTGCTGAGGTCCGATTCCTTGGCCAGATCCTCGACCTGCTCGCGGACGTAGGCCGCGTCGATGGTGATCGTCTCGCCGCCGCGGTCGGTGGCGGTGAAGCTGATTTCCTCGAGCAGGCGCTCCAGCACCGTATGCAGCCGGCGGGCGCCGATATTCTCGATGCGCGCGTTGATCTCGGCCGACAGGAAGGCGATCTCGTCGATGGCGTCGTCGGTGAACACCAGGGTCACCTCCTCGGCGCCCATCAGCGCCACATACTGCTTGATCAGGCTGTTTTCCGGCTCTTTCAAAATCCGCACGAAGTCTTCGCGGGTCAGCGCCCGCAACTCGACGCGGATCGGCAGGCGGCCCTGCAGTTCCGGCAGCAGGTCCGACGGCTTGGCCATGTGGAATGCGCCCGAGGCGATGAACAGGATATGGTCGGTCTTGACCGAGCCGTACTTGGTGGCCACCGTCGTGCCCTCGATCAGCGGCAACAGGTCGCGCTGGACGCCCTCGCGGCTGACGTCGGCGCCGCCGCGTTCGACCCTCGCGGTGATCTTGTCGATCTCGTCGAGGAAGACGATGCCGTTCTGCTCGACCGCGTTCAGGGCGCTGCGCACCACCGCCTCGTCGTCCAGCAGCTTGTCGCTTTCCTCGGCGACCAGCACTTTGTACGACTCCGCCACCGACAGGCGGCGCGGCTTGGTTCGCCCGCCCACCATCTTGCCCAGCATGTCGTTCAGATTGAGCATGCCCATCTGGGCGCCGGGCATGCCGGGGATGTCGAAGCTCGGCATGCCGCCGCCGGAATCCTGGACCTCGACCTCGATTTCCTTCTCGTCGAGCTCGCCCTCGCGCAGCCGCTTGCGGAAGCTCTGGCGCGTCGCCGTGCCGGCGCCCGGGCCGACCAGCGCGTCAAGCACCCGCTCCTCGGCCGCCAGCTCGGCCTTGGCCAGCACCTGTTTGCGCAGGGTTTCGCGGGTCATGTGGATCGACGTCTCGGCGAGGTCGCGGACGATCTGTTCGACATCGCGGCCGACATAGCCAACCTCGGTGAACTTGGTCGCCTCGATCTTGATGAAGGGCGCGTTCGCCAGGCGGGCCAGCCGGCGGGCGATCTCGGTCTTGCCGACGCCGGTCGGGCCGATCATCAGGATATTCTTCGGCAGCACCTCCTCGCGCATTTCCTCGGGCAGTTGCTGGCGCCGCCAGCGATTGCGCAGCGCGATGGCGACGGCACGCTTGGCGTCGTTCTGGGCGACGATGAAGCGTTCCAGTTCGGAAACGATCTCACGCGGGCTGAAAGCGGTCATAATGACTCGACGGTAATGTTTTCGTTGGTATAGACGCAAATCTCGGCGGCGACCTTCAGGGCGCGCCGGGCGATGTCTTCGGCCGCCAGCCCATCGACGG
>CAXMQC010000014.1:0-3300 GCA_964195285.1 Akkermansiaceae bacterium | reverse complement strand
GGGGGCCGGTCATTTGCGAGGACCTGATCCTCGGGCTGGTGCTGTTCGCGCCGAAATGCACCTATCCTGCACACAGCCACCAGGACATCACCGAATCATATCTTTGTCTCAGCGGCACGATTTCCGAGAACCACGCCGGCGTTTACCTGCCAGGATCGATGATCCTGAACCAAGCCGGCCGCGAGCATGCCATCACGACATCGGACACCGAGCCCGTGTTGCTGACTTACGCCTGGGTTGGGGAGCCTTCGGTGCTGCACGGGTTCGAGATGACGTTCTCGCGGGGCCGCGTGACCACGACATCGTAGTCCCGAAAGCACCTTGCAATATTCGTGTATTTTTGTAACTTTCCCACGTTACTTATTGTTTTTATTGATAACTAAACTAGTGTTTATAACTGTTCGATGTCGGTCGAATTGTCCCTCAGGCCATCGCCGCGTGCAAAGCGGATCCCGCATAGAGCGCAACGCCGTATATGCAATGTGCCGCAAGCGCGGTGTAGCGCGGAATGTTCGGGTTCGGGGTCTTCGACCCCATGGGGCCGAGCCCAAGCGCCGGCTGCATCAGGAACCAGGGGATGACGACAGAGGCCAGTCCGAACAGGAAGCCGTTCAACAGCGTCGGCACGCCAGACAGCACAACCACGATCAACCCGACATAAATCACGCCGTAGAGAACCCCGATCAGGTAATGCATGCTCCACCCTATCGCCGCCTCTCCGGGGACCGGTTCCGCCTCGCCGATTGCCTCATGCATAAATCGCCCGTGTGGCATATGCCCGAACCAGCGCCCGACAATTCCCCAGTTGGTCGCCGGTAAGCCGGTCGTCGCATGCAGAATCCGTTGCCAGACGTCGAGCATTATCGTCGCGAATATACCGGCGACGATCATATTAATTACCAAGTTGTTCATTCCGCTTTCCCCTCGATCGGCCGACCAGTCCACCCGCGACGCTAACAGTCTAACGTTGCAGTTATT
Source organism: Akkermansiaceae bacterium (assembly GCA_964195285.1). Lineage (GTDB taxonomy): Bacteria > Pseudomonadota > Alphaproteobacteria > UBA8366 > JADFVY01 > JADFVY01. The sequence goes on along the minus strand of CAXMQC010000014.1, from coordinate 2,322 downwards.
TACGGGAAAGCACAGCGCTCCACGGTGACGCTAAGAAAGCCTTGCCGTTCGGCGGCAACGGCGCTGAACCGGTATTCCTTGTCGCCGCGAACCACCGAATGATGCAGCGGGAGCAGGCCGGTCGCTTCGGTACCGCCCCCGCCCGGTTCAATAAAACGCAGCTGGACCGGTTTCGCCACGTCGAACCAGGCTTCGCGATTACCGTTCGCATCGGTCGCCGATTCCCCTTGCGCGGTAACGATGACGGTATTGTTGGCAAACGCCACGGCATCGTTCGCGCCCTCGTAGATCGGCGTGCGAACAAGAAAACGCTTGGTTCTCGGTTCGCCGTCGCACGCTCTCTCTTTTGCAGCTGCCCCAACGAGAAATTCGATCCGCGCCGGGTCCGCGCCGTTGTTCATTTGCTCCTTGATCAACGCCAAAAGTTCGAGAGATTTACCGGTCGGTACCTCCGCCTCGTAGCGACCACGCCACTCGGCTTCGGCTTGCCCGGCCGTTTCCGTCTTCTGACGTAGATTGGCATTCTCGTCTCGAAGCGCCGTGATATCTGCGGCCTGATTTTCGACCTCAAGCCGCAGGCTCGAAACTTCGCGATTAGCGAGCAACGTCCCTGTCTGATATGCGACAACGCCAAGCCCGATCAGGACCGCCGTGGAAAACAGCAGCCTGATAAAACGCCACCGGCGGCGTTTCGCTTCTTTCTGATCTCTAAATCCCAGCGACATAATTAACCAATTCTATCGGACAGACCGTCCGCCCAAGTCAAGCCGGATCGTATGCCGACAGCTATATCATGCCAAAATGCGGCCCCACCGCCGCCCAAGTAAAAACCCGCGCCAGCGATGGCCGGGCAGGCAATGCTCGCTATTCATGCAAGTCTGGCGATTCTCTGGCAATTGCCGTCCGCTGTCAACGGGAGGTGCGCCTGATTGGCTAAATTTCATCGTCCTCCTCCTTCACCGTCAGTTTTCCCGACTTGCGGGCCTTGGCATACTGCGCCATGTAATCGCCCACCGCCTCCACGAACGGCGTCGCCAGTCTGCCGCTACGCACCCGTTGCTGGCGCTCCAGGCCACGGGTCGACATACCGTCCATGACGATCCGCCAGACCAACTCGTAGCGGCTGATCTCCAGACGCCGAGTGCCCAGCCGCAACGCCGCTTTCTGCGCCGTGGCCCAGGGCATGAAAACATGACGGATTTCCAGCCACAGCCAGTCGGGCATGCGATCGGCCGGATCCCGGCTGGGCCGTTTGGCGCCGTCGCGGACCGCGCCCTCGGAGCTGCTGGCGCGCAGTTCCAGGCCCGATCCCAAGGCCAACCAGCAGCGCCGGATCCGACGAACCACTTCCAGCTCCGCGTCCCCGATCCGCCCACGCCTGTACAACGCCGCGATTGGGTCGACCGACAACCGCGCCTTCGCCTCGGTCTCGGCGGTGGGCCCGTCGGTATGCCGCTCGCCCTTGGCGACGCTTATCTGGCGAGCGAGCCACAGTACCGCCTCGCGCGCATCGGCCGAGCGAGTGTCTTCCGCCTCGGCCTCCAACGACAATTTCAAGTCCGCCAACGGCTTAACCATGTCGCCGCCAGCCAACCCAGCCCGGATAATGCGCTGCAGATGCGAAAAATGCCTCATGTAGCCTCCTAGATATATGTTGAACTTCAGAGACTCAGAGATACGGAGGATCACGAGAAAAATGTTTCTCTATATCACTGCGCCCTTGGGTCTAGCGTACGGTTCTCCCGTCTCCCCGCCCGCCGTTGGTCCCATCGATCAATCGCGCCAGTTGCTCGACGGCATGAGCGGGCGTTTCGGCGTGGATAATGCGGCAGGAATGACCAAGATCGCGAATTCGGCCGATCAAACGCGCCAGGGCTGGGTTAGGTCGTTGTTTCACCAACGCGAAGCCGGCCATGAAAACATGATCGCGCGTGAACACCATCAGGTCACCGGCGCAGATCCCGTCAGGCTCACGCGGCAACAGCAAAAAAGCCACGTCCCGCGCCACGCATTCTCGGCTGGTCAGATAGAGTGCGGCGGCGCGCCTCATCTCGTCGATCCGGTCCACTTTTCGTTCAATCGCCACGGGTGCCACTGTCTTGACTTCAGCCTTGCGGCCGTAAATGCCCCCGTTCCGGCTCCAGCCACGCAATCGCAGCAGCCGCCGTGATCGCCGGTCACCGCTCATTTCGCGATCCTCCGCACGACCTGTCCGCGCACCAGCCCCCGCAACGGACCGAACCGTTGGTCCGCCACCTCTGGAGGCAGGAATATGCGCGTCCGGTGAGGCGGACACCAGCTCGCCCCGGGCGCCGTTTCGCG
>CAXMQC010000013.1:0-1859 GCA_964195285.1 Akkermansiaceae bacterium | reverse complement strand
GATAATGGCCCATTTGACCACTTTCCCTTGTTCGCTCGTCAGGCGCGGTTCACGCGGAGGTGTCGCACACCACAGGCGAAGCGCAACGCCGCGAGCGGTCAAGGGAAAGTGGCCTCCGGCGGGGCACGGCGGCCCTCCGGGTGCGTTGCGGCCCTTGCCCGATGCGCAAGCATCGCGCCGCGGACCGCGCCTCCCCGGCGGGCCGCCGTGCCCCATCAAATGGGTCATTATCAGCGAGCTTTGGTATAGCTTCACCGGCCAGGCGAAGGGCGGCACGGTCACGACGATAGGCCGCAAGCGCGGCGGCGGGCGCAAGATATTTTTCGCCAGCGCCGAGGTGCTGGACGAGAATGGTCAGATTTTGGGATTCGGCGACAGCGTTCAGCGGCACCGAAGCGGCAGCGAGGACCCGGAAGGGATTCCCCACCGGCCGCCGGCCTGATCATGAAAATCGAGCATATCGAAGCGACCGTCCACGCCGTGGCCAGCAAAATACCTTTGCTGGACCGCGCGGTGGAGGACTACCGGGACGGGCCGCCGCGACCGTTCGTGGTCTGCCGGGTTACCGCCGACGACGGCCGGGTGGGATACGGCTTTACAGGACGCTTTCTGGCCCGCCAGGTCGCCCGGACGCTGGAGGATGATGTGCTGCCTGCCGTGCGCGGGCTGGACGCGGCGGATCCGGCGATGGTTCAGGCATCGTTGCTGGGCAAGTTGAACCCGCGTGGCATGACGGGTGTCGTCATGGGCGCCGCCTCGGCGCTGGATATCGCGTTGTGGGACCTGAAGGGCCAGGCCGAAGACCGCAGCATCGCCGACCTGTTGGGCGGCGCGCGCCAATCCGTACCGGTCTATCTGACCTTCGGCATGCCGCAATATGACCGCGAAGGCCTGGCCGAAGCGGCACGGCTGGCGCTGGACAGCGGATACAAATTGTTGAAGATGGTGGTGGCCGTCGACCCCGGCGGTTGGCGGGAAGATGCCAGCCGAATTCGGGCGGTGGCCGACGCGGTCGGGGACGGGGCCGAGATCATCATCGACGCCAATGAAGGCTTCGACGAAGAGGAGGCCAGGCTGCTGGTTCGCGAGATCGCGGACTGCCCGATCGCCTGGTTCGAAGAACCGGTCCACGGCAACGATCCGGCGGCGCTGGCCCGGCTGCGCGAGGATACGGGTATGCGCATCGGCGCCGGGCAGATGGAGGCGGATATGCGGATCTTCGGCGCATTGCTGGAACAAGGATCGGTGGACGTGCTTCAGCCCAACGTCCTTTATTGCGGCGGTTTCACCAGGGCCGCACAAATTGCCCGCCAAGCCGAGGATAGGTCGGTTCCGATCGCCAATGGCGCCGGTTGGCCGCTGGTAAACATGCATTTGATGGCCGGCGCCGCCAACGGCTGGCTGCTGGAACATCATGTCGCGCAGTCGGGCATTGAAGACGCCTTGTTCCGCGACCCGCCATATCCTGTTGACGGGAGGCTCGCAATACCGGAAAAACCGGGACTCGGGTTGCATATCGAACAATCCGGCCTGGACACAACCAGGCTGGGTGAATGACCGAAACAAGCAAGAGGTAATGGTGCCGGTGTCGGACAATCTTTATGAACTTTTCGCACGCTGTTTCCCCGGTGACCGCAAGACGGTTTTCATGGAGACGCCGGCCGGCGCCCCCTTCACCTACGCGGACCTGGAGTCGATGAGCGCGCTATACGCGGGCGTGCTGTTGGAGCTGGGCGTGGAACCCGGCGACCGGGTCGCCGTGCAGGTGGAAAAAAGCCCCGAGGCGATCATCCTGTATCTGGCGACGCTACGCGCGGGCGCCGCGTTCCTGCCGCTCAACACTGCCTATACCGGTCCCG
>CAXMQC010000012.1:0-3890 GCA_964195285.1 Akkermansiaceae bacterium | reverse complement strand
CGCGATAACCGGGGCACTGACCATATTGACGGATTCCAACAGAGGCCGCAGCAGGCCGGTCAGGGCGGCGGCCACGAGAGGCCGGGTATTCAGCTCCGCGACATGGCCCTCGAATTCTATCTTGAATGCTTTCAGGCCGGTTTCGGTCAATTGCCCTGCGAAGCTGCCCAACAGTTCGGCCAGCGCCATGTAGGGGCGCAGCTTGGGCGCTTCCTCGGCAGTGACGGAAGGCATGTTCAGCGCGTTGGTAACGGCGCCGGTCAGCAAATAGTCCGACATCTGTTCAGCGACCTGCAGCGCAACCTTTTCCTGCGCCTCGGCGGTGGCGGCGCCCAGATGCGGCGTGCAGATCACGTCGTCGCGGCCGAACAGGATATTTTCCTTGGCCGGCTCCACCGTAAAGACGTCGAGCGCGGCGCCGGCGACGTGGCCGGAGTCCAGGGCGTCACGCAAATCGTCCTCGACGATGATTCCGCCACGCGCGCAATTGACGATCCGCACGCCCTTTTTCATTTTCGCAAAGGCCGCCTTGCCGACCAGGTTGCGTGTCGTATCGGTCAGCGGCACATGCAGCGTAATGAAATCCGCCCGGGCGTAAAGCTTGTCGAGTTCGACCTTTTCGATGCCCAGATCATCCGCGCGCTCCGGCGACAGGAAGGGATCGTAAGCGATGACCCGCATCTTGAGGCCCTGCGCGCGACTGGCGACCACGGCGCCGATATTGCCGGCCCCAATCAGGCCCAGCGTCTTGCCCGAGACCTCGACGCCCATGAAGCGCTTCTTTTCCCACTTGCCGGCCTGGGTGGAGGCGTTTGCGGCGGGCAGGTCGCGCGCCAGCGCCATCATCATGGCAATAGCGTGCTCCGCGGTGGTAATGGAGTTGCCATAAGGCGTGTTCATCACCACGATGCCGCGCTGGGTGGCTGCCTTGAGGTCGATATTGTCGACTCCGATGCCGGCCCGCCCGATCACCTTCAGACTATCCGCGGCGCCAAGCAGCTTTTCGGTCGCCTTGGTCGCCGAACGCACCGCAAGTCCGTCGTAATTGCCAATAATCGCAATGAGTTCGCCTTCACCGAGTCCGGTCTTTACGTCGGCCTCGATTCCGCGTTCCTGGAAAATATCGACCGCGCGCTGGCTCAATTCGTCGGAAATAAGCACCTTGGGCATTGTTCTCTCTCGTCCCTATTATTTTGCGGTGGCCGGCGCGGCGCAGACCTGTTCCCAGGCCCATTCGATCCAGGGCATCAGCATCTGCAAATCCAGCGGCTCCACCGTGGCCCCGCCCCACAGGCGCAGGCCTGGCGGTGCGTCGCGGTAGCCGCCAATATCGAAGGCAACGCGTTCTTTTTCCAGCAGGGCGGCAATCTTCTTCGGCACGGCCGCTGCCTCGTCGCCGCTTAACGCACCGGTATCAGTGAAGGTCAGGCAAATCGAGGTACAGGACCGCGTCGCCGGATCCTTGGCCAGAAATTCGACCCATGGCGTTTTTTCGACCCAGCCGGAAACTGCCGCCAAGCTGCTATTCGAGCGCTGAATCAACTTCTTCAAACCGCCGATCTCTTCCGCCCATTTCAGTGAACCGATGGCGTCCTCGACGCAGAGCATCGAGGGGGTGTTGATGGTCTCGCCCCTGAAGACGCCCTCGATCAGTCTGCCGTCCTTGGTCAGCCGGAAGATTTTCGGCAACGGCCAGGCAGGGATGTAGGTCTCCAATCGCTCGACCGCATGCGGGCTCAGCACCAGCATGCCATGCGCGCCCTCGCCGCCCAGCACCTTCTGCCAGGACCATGTGGCGACATCCAGCTTGTCCCAGGGCAGGTCCATGGCGAAGGCCGCCGAGGTGGCGTCGCAGATCGTCAATCCCTGGCGGTCCGCGGCAATCCAGTCGCCATCGGGCACGCGGACGCCGCTGGTGGTGCCATTCCAGGTGAAAACCACATCGCGGGCGAAATCGACCTGGGCGAGGTCGGGCAGATCGCCGTAATCGGCCTCGAGAACCCGAACATCCGCAAGCTTGAGCTGCTTGATGACGTCGGTGGCCCAGCCCTTGCCGAAGCTTTCCCAGACCAGCATGTCCGCGCCGCGCGCCCCCAGGAGCGACCACAACGCCATCTCGACGGCGCCGGTATCGGAGGCCGGCACGATGCCGATCCGGTAATCGTCGGGAATCCCCAGGATCGCACGGCTGCGGTCGATGACTTCGGCCAGCTTCGCCTTGCCGCCGGCGCCGCGGTGCGACCGACCCGCCCAGACATCCGACAACGCCGCAACCGACCAGCCCGGACGCTTGGCGCAGGGGCCGGAGGAGAAAAAGGGGCGGTTGGGTTTTTGCGTGGGCTTGGTCATCTCGAAGTTTCCGAACTGGACTACCGACGGGAATTCTTTCGCATCCGCAGCAATCGCCGTAAGATTGGTTGCCAACGGCCATTAGTGTTGCAGAGGCGCGAAATTAGACCCGGCTCAACCTGCGGTCAACGTGCAAATGCTGCGGTGCGGCAAAAAAGCGTCGCTAGGACGACAATACGCTTAGAGCCCTTAGCGGTTCCGTATAACCGTTAAAGGCTCTAGAGGCCGTAGTACCAGGGTGCGAACAAGGAAAAGATCAGCCAGACGATGAACAACAGCGGCAGACCGGCCTTGACGAAGTCCACAAAGCGATAGCGGCCCGGGACCATCACCAGCAGGTTGGTCTGATATCCGATTGGCGAGGCGAAGGAGCAGTTGGCCGCGAAGATCACGGCGACCGCGAATATTTCAACCGGAACGCCAAGACCCTGCGCGATTTCGACGGCGATCGGCGTAAACAGGACGGCGGTGGCCTTGGTGCTGATGATGTTGGCGAGCCCGCCGACCAGCAGGAAGAACGCCGACAACATGACGGCCGGCGACACCCCGTCCAGCACGACGAGCAGCATGTTGGCGAGAAACGCCGCGCCGCCGGTTTCCTGCATGGCGGCGCCCAGCGCCAGCGCGGCGGCGATGGTAAATATGATCTGATAGTCCAATGCCCGCACGGCGTCACGCAGGCCCAGAACGTTGCTCAAGACCATGGCGGCGGCACCCGTCACGGCGGCCACGACGATGGGCACCATGCCGGACGCGGCCAGCGCGACAACGACCAGGAAAATGACCCCGGCCCGCTTGGCATAGCGCAGCGCCGGCAATGCGGCCGCCGACCATTCCATCAAGAGCGCATCCCGGTTACCGCGCAGCGCCAGGATATCGTCGCTGCGCCCCTGGATCAGCAGCACGTCGCCAGCTTCCAGCGCGATACCGGTGATCTGGCGTCGCAGCATACGGCTGCGCCGTTCGATACCCAGCACGATACAGTGGTAACGGTAGCGGAAGCCGATCCGCGCCAGCGTCCGGCCGACCAATGGCGAATGCGGCGGCACCATGACCTCGGCCAGAAGCTGGCCGCCGCTGGTCCAGCGCTTTTCCGCCTCGTCGTCCGCACCGCCGGCCGGCTCGGGGATATCGGGATGCAACAGGCTGGCGTCGGCCCGCAGTGTCGCGGTCAGCGTCTTCCGGGTTGCGGCCACCACCACAACATCGTCGGCCTGCAACCGGATTTCGTCGAAGGGTGGCAATATTTCCTGTTCGCCGCGCTGGATCGTCAGGACCGTGATGTCGCTGAGCGCCGGAAATACACCCAGCAGCGATTCCGCGCCGATCAGTTTCGATTTGGGCAGGACCTTGATTTGGGCGACGAATTGCCGGCCGGAAACAGGCATGCCACCACGCAAGGGCTCGCGGGTCGGCAGCAGCCGGGGGGCGACGAAAATAACATAGACCAGGCCACCCAGCGCCAGTACCAGTCCGGGAATGGTGAAGTCGAAGAAACCGAAGGGCCGCTGGCCCAAGTCGACCAGCATGCCCGAGACCAA
>CAXMQC010000011.1:0-4354 GCA_964195285.1 Akkermansiaceae bacterium | reverse complement strand
GCAACTTCATCGCCAAGGAAGAGATGCCTTACGAAACGACGATCGGCGCGATCTACGATACGGGCGATTTCGCGCGCAATCTGAAAGAGGTGCTGAAGCTGGCCAACCATGCGGGATTAGCCGAGCGCCGGGCGAAGTCTAATTCGCAGGGCCGGCTGCGGGGCCTGGGCATCGCCCATTACATCGAGAATTGCGGTGCCGGTTTCGACGAGACCGGGCACATGCGGGTCGACCCCGACGGCTCGGTGGTCTTCACCATCGGCACCCAGGACAGTGGCCAGGGCCACCAGACCAGCTATGGCCAGATCATCGCCGACAGGCTGGGCATCGATATCCGCCGGATACGGATTATCCAGGGCGATACTGACCGGGTGGCCACCGGTGCCGGCACCGGTGGCTCGCGCTCACTGCCGATCGGCGGCGTTTCCTGCGATCGGGCGGCCAGCGCCGTCATCGAAAAAGGCAAACGCATTGCGGCGGAGGTCATGGAGGCCGCAGTCGAGGATATCGAATATGCCGATGGCGGCTTTTCCATCGCCGGGACCGACCGCCATGCGAGCCTGGCGGATATCGCCCGGGCCGCGGCCGATCCCGCTAAACTGCCGGACGGCGAGGACCCCGGTCTTACCGGCGAGGGAACCCATGGTTCCACAGTCTATACCTACCCCAATGGTTGCCATGTCTGCGAAGTCGAAGTGGACCCGGAAACCGGACAGGTAAGACTGGACAAATACACTGCGATGGACGATTTCGGCAGAGTGATCAATCCGGTGTTGTTGGCTGGCCAGGTCTATGGCGGCATCGGCCAGGGCATCGGACAGGCGCTGCACGAAAACTGTGTTTATGATAGCGACGGACAGCTTTTGAGCGGTTCTTTCATGGATTACGGCCTGCCCCGCGCCGATGATCTTCCCGAAATCACGTTCGACTATCATGAAGACCAACCCTGCGCGACCAATCCGCTGGGATTGAAGGGGTCGGGCGAAGCCGGCGCGGTCGGCGCGCCACCCGCCGTCATGAACGCCATTCTCGACGCCCTTACACAGCGGGGCGTCACGGCCATCGACATGCCGGCGACACCACAGTCTGTCTGGCGCGCCATCCGGGACGCCGCCTGATGGACAAGGTCAAAGACCAATACGAACACTGGATCTATCCGAAGCCTATCGAAGATCTGGACGCCTGGCTCGCGAGCGGGACCTTTTCAATTGGCGACCCAAGGGAATGCGGCGACACCTTCTGGCCCGCCTCCGGCTATCGCGAAGGCATGAACATCCTGGTCGCGGGATGCGGCGCCAATCAGGCCGCGCGCTTTGCGCTGCAGCACCCGACCGCCAGGATAACCGGCATCGACCTCAGCGAGGCGTCATTGGCCCATGAAGAAAAGCTGAAGGCAAAACACGGGCTGGACAATCTGACGCTGCACCAGATGCGCCTGGAAGAGGTCGCGAAACTGGGCCAGACTTTCGATTTCATCGCCGCCTCCGGGGTGCTGCACCATCTACCCGATCCCATCGCGGGATTGCAGGCACTGGGCGGCGTACTGGATCGCGACGGCGTCATTTTCATCATGGTCTATGGACGCTACGGGCGCGCGCCGGTTTACATGATGCAGGACCTGTTTCGCACCCTCGGCATGACGACACAATCCAAAGAAGAGGTGGCTCTGGTCAAGGCGACGATCAAACTTCTTCCCAAGGAGCATCCGCTTCATACCTACGCCGCGCGTTCCTCGGACATGAAATTCGACGCTGGTCTTGTCGATCTGTTCCTGCATCAGCAGGATCGGCCTTATTCCGTTCCCGAAGTCCTGGATTTTGTTAACAAATCCGGACTCGCCTTCCAATCCTGGGTTGAGCCGATGTACTACAATCCGGATGGCCATGTTCCCGAAAATCATCCGCTATACGAGCGCCTGGAACAGCTATCCGACCCCGACCGCTGGGCCGCGATGGAAGTGTTCGGTGGATTCCATTCGCGCCACGATTTCTGTGTCTGCAGGACCGACCGACTGACAGACAGCTATCATATCGACTTTGCCGACCCGGATTTTCCGGATCGCGCGGTGCCGATCCTCCGTACCAGCAGCCTGACACCCGCCGCCAATGGCAAGCCGGCCGTCGTTACCGGCACGCGGGTTCCACCACTCACCCTGCCACCGCCGCTGGCTGCGATATTTCGACAGATCGACGGCAGCCGCACGATCGGCGAATGCCTGCGGGCCGCGCCGATAAATGCAACACCCGAAATGCTGCAACGCCATGGGATACGATTCTTCCGCTCGCTTTGGCGGACGGGCCACGTCACATTCCGGATAAAGGAGTCCTCGTGACCGATTACGCTGATTGGATGCCACGGCTCGTCTCGCTTGCCCACAAGGCCGGCGAGGCGATCATGGAAATCTACGCCACCGATTTTGAACATCAGACCAAGGCGGACGATTCGCCGGTAACGGCGGCAGACCTGGCGGCCGAGGCAATCATCGAGGCGGGGCTGGCGGACCTGGCGCCCGATATCCCGCTGGTCGCCGAAGAGGCCGCGTCGGAAGGCCGACTGCCGGATATATCGGGCGGGTTGTTCTGGCTGGTCGATCCGTTGGACGGCACCCGCGAATTCGTCAACCGCAACGGTGAGTTCACGGTGAATATAGGCCTGATCGCGGATGGCGCGCCGGTGCTGGGTGTTGTTCATGCACCGGCGCTCAAGCTGACATACACCGGGCTCGTGGGTGTCGGCGCCACTGTGTCGCGCGGCGGCGACTCCGCGAAGGCGGTCTCGGTGCGTCCCGCCGAGGCCGGCGACGTGACCATCGTCGCCAGTCGCCGTCATGGCGACCCGGAGGCGATCGACAGGCTGCTGCGCGGCCGGCCGGTATCGGATCGGAAAACCGCCGGAAGTTCCTTGAAATTCTGTCTGGTGGCCGAAGGCGAGGCCGATATCTACCCGCGCTTCGGCCGCACCATGGAATGGGACACCGCGGCCGGACAGGGCGTCCTGATCGCCGCCGGCGGCCAGGTTACCGACGAACTGGGCGCGCCCTTGACCTACGGCAAGCCGGGCCTCGATAACCCCCCCTTCATCGCCTGGGGCGGCATCGAGCCCTGGGCCGCCGACGGCTGAGAGATATCTCGATTTATGCGGCGCCGACCTGCTCGCCTTCCCAGCCGATCATCGCAAGCTTGCGGCCGAGGCCCCAGCCATAACCGCCCAGTTCGCCCGATTTGCGGATCACCCGGTGGCAGGGAATTAGCCAGGAGACAGGGTTCGCACCGTGCGCGTTGCCGACCGCGCGTGCCGCGCCTTCCTGCACGCCGATCTGCTGCGCAATATCCTGGTAGGTGGACAGTGCGCCTGGCGGGATCTCGAGGAGCGCCTGCCAGACCTTGAGTTGGAACCGGCTGCCACGCAGGAACAAGCGGATTGGTGCCGCATCACGGGGCACAGAACCGCCCGGCTCGGCGAATATCCGCGGCATAAAGGCCCCGGTAGCATCGTCGTCGCGCACCAAGTCGGCCCGCTCCCAACCGCGAGCGAGTTTCGCCAGCGGAACGTCCCTTGCGGTACCGGCAACAAAACCGAGGCCGCAGATGCCGCGTTCGGTCGCCATCAGGAGACATTCGCCGAACGGGCTGTCGTGGAAACCGTAGCGCACCGTGAGCCCTTCCCCACGCGCCTTGTACTCACCCGGCGTCATCGCCTCGAAAGTCACAAACAAATCGTGCAACCGCCCCGGCCCCGACAGGCCTGAATCGTAAGCCGCGTCCAGCACACTCGCCGACTCGCGCAACCGACGTTTTGCTTCCGTCAATGTCAGATGCTGCAGGAACTTCTTCGGACTGACGCCGACCCAACGGATGAACATGCGCTGGAAATACGGCTCGCTGAGCCCGACATGGGCCGCCAGTTCCGCCAACGAGGGCTGGTTCGGGAACTCGTCGGCCAGCTTGTCCAGTACCCTCCCCATCCGGGCGTATTCGGAACCGCCCGGCATCCGGGCTGGCTGGGTGCCAGTGTCGTTGGCCGGTTGCGCGTAAATATCAATACTGTCTGTAATCATCGTGATACTCCATGGAAAAACCGGATCATCGTGCGGTTCGCTCAAGATCCTCTCGTTTCAGGCCGATATCCCGCAACAACTTATCGTTCATAGCCAAATCGGGGCCGCTCGGCTTTCTTGTTCGCTGCATACCGCGAGACAGAATGCAAAGGGCGGTCCTGATGTACCGTTCGAAATACAGCGAACCTCTTCTTCTGCTCCCAAACGCGCTCGCATCCGCCATCATCTCCGCACTCCGTATTGCAATGTTCATATTGCCAATATCGGATCAAACCAGAGGGCATCCCACCCGGTTCT
>CAXMQC010000010.1:0-4579 GCA_964195285.1 Akkermansiaceae bacterium | reverse complement strand
ACCCGCAGTGGATTTTGCCTGTTCTTATTCAATCAGACCAAGCTGTCTGAGATAGGCGCGGTGGCTCTTGACCAGGGCATCGGCCTCGGGTGTTTTCTTTGCCCAACCGTCCCAGGCCTTCTGTGCGGCATCCCGGAACATAGCCCGGTCTTCTTTCGACCAATTGTAAATGTTCACGCCTTTGGCTAACAGCATGGACACGGCTTCCGCGTTCTTCACCTCAAAGGTCAGCGCCGTCTGCAGGGCCAGTTTCTGCATCGCGGTGTCCATGATCCGGCGGTGATGCTCGGGCATGGCGTCCCACTTGGCCTTGTTGCAGGCAAGGTGGTCAGACGGCATTGAGTGGAATCCGGGATAGTTGGCGTGATTTACGATGTCATAAAGTCCGAGCCCGACATTGTTGGCGATGCCCGAGGCATCCGCGCCATCGATGATGCCGGTTTCCAATGCGGTGAAGATTTCCGTGAAATCCATCACGATCGGCTTGGCGCCGAGATTGGCGAAAATTTCCGTCTCAAGGCCCGGAGGCGAACGGAACTTCCAGCCTACTAGGTCAGAAGGACCCGCAATCGGCTTGCTCGATGACAGCGATTCCTGGCCGTACACCCACCAACCGACAAGCTTCATTCCGTACTTGCCGTAAAGTTCGTCGGCGGCCGCGAAACCGTCGCCATGGTACAGCCACGAAAGCTGTTGGTATGGTGTGTCATAGCCGCCCATGATGTCGCCGACGAATTGGAACGCCGGATTTTTGCCGGTCTGGTAGGCGCCGCCGGTCATATCGCAGTCGAGAATGCCGGTCGCCGCCGCGTCAAAGGTTTCCACCGACTTCACAACAGAAGACGCATAGAACATTTCGATCTGGATTTCGCCGTTGGACATGATTTGCACGTCGTCCACGAACTGTGCCGCCAACTTCCCTGATACATTTTCAGGTGCATAATGCGTCTGGATGCGAAGCTTGGTTGTCTCGGCAAACGCGCCGCCGGTCATCAGGCCGGTTACCGCGAGTGCAGCTAGAGCTGGTTTCAAATATTTCACTGTCGTCTCCTCGGTTTGAAGCCGCACGCATTGTGGCGTGCTTGGTTATGCGTGAAATTTGCTCTCCCTTGTAACCCGTAACGTTAATCATGAGTTAACGGCACGACAAGACAAAACTCGAAGGGAGAAAAAACGCCGCAAGTTTTGTCTTATAAGATTATCATCGTATAACAACACGTATAAAGCGCATAAATAATTGAAGCCAACCGTAAACCCTATGGCTGCTTGGTTGCCCTGGGGCGACAGTGGGCATCTAGGGGGCAAAGAAGGTTTTTGGGTTTTCCCTCAATTTCGACGGTCGTCATCGCGGTTCCCCAATGCCGTGGTGACGCGTTTCCAGTTGTGGCTATCCCCATGCATGTTTCGAGTTATTTTGCTCGCGATAATAGAAATCATAACCGAGACCATTTCCGGCTGCGCCCGTCAAGAATCTGTTGACATGGCCTTAACATCGACATTGAATATAAAAGCATATAATATGATGAATAAGGATGATAGCCCAAAATTTGCGGCGTCAGCCCAAAAGTTTGCCAAGCAATCCGGGTCGGACATGTTGAAGAAGGAAAGCGGGGACAGTACCTTTTCGCGCCGCAGCCTGCATGGGCAGGTCGCGCACGATATTGGTGCGCGCATCGTTCGAGGCGAGCTGGCGCCAGGATTTACGCTCCCCAACGAGGCCGACCTTGGTGCCGAGCTCAACGTCAGTCGGACGGCACTGCGTGAGGCGATCAAGCTGCTGGCGGCCAAGGGGCTGGTTGAATCGCGGCCGAAGACCGGCACGCGCATCCGGCCGCGAGCCTCCTGGAACATGCTCGATCCGGACGTGCTCAGCTGGTTGGTCTCGGACGCGGCCTTCGAAGATTATGCGGACGACCTGTTTGAAATGCGCCGTGTCATTGAGCCGGCGGCCGCCGCTATCGCCGCTACGCGCGGCGACAAGGCGGCAATCGCGGAAATCGAAAACGCCTACCAGGACATGGTCGCCGCCGGCGAGGATATCGAGGCCGGGGTCGAACCCGATTTACGCTTTCACAAGGGTATTCTAGTCGCCACGGGCAACGAATTCATCGCGCCGTTGGGCGCGTTGATTGCTTCCGCGCTGGCCACCAGTTTCAGGATTTCAAGTACCCCCCCGGGCGCGAAGTTAAACTCACTACCGCGCCATGAAGCCGTGCTGCTCGCCATAGCCGCGGGCGACGCCGAGCGGGCGCGGAAGGCCATGGAACTTCTTCTGTCCGACGCCATGGAGGACTTTCACATCGCGGTCGACGGCGAACCGCATAAGGGCCTCAAAACCAGGCGCTAACTATGGAGACCGAAAAGCATGTCGAAATCCGATAAGGGAAAATACCGTTCCGCGGCCTGGTTCGGCCCTGCCGACAGGGATGGTTTCATCCACCGCAGTTGGATGAAAAACCAGGGTTTCCCCGATGACGCGTTCGACGGCCGGCCGGTGATCGGCATCTGCAATACCTGGTCGGAGCTGACGCCGTGCAATTCGCATTTCCGCCAACTAGCGGAGTATGTCAAACGCGGCGTGTGGGAAGCCGGCGGGTTCCCGCTGGAATTCCCGGTGACATCCCTGGGCGAGACGCTGATGCGGCCGACCACCATGCTGTTCCGCAATCTCGCCAGCATGGATGTCGAGGAATCGATCCGCGCCAATCCGATCGACGGGGTGGTCCTGATGGTCGGCTGCGACAAGACCACGCCGTCCCTGATGATGGGCGCGGCGAGCTGCGACCTGCCATCGATCTGCCTGTCGGGCGGGCCGATGCTGAACGGCAAGTATCGGGGCCAGGATATCGGCTCCGGCACGTCCGTGTGGCAGTTCAGCGAGGCCGTGCGCGCCGGCGAGATGACATTGCAGGACTTCATGGCGGCCGAGGCCGGTCAATCGCGTAGCGCCGGCCACTGCATGACCATGGGCACCGCGTCGACGATGGCCAGCATGGTCGAGTCCCTGGGCATGGGCATGCCGTCCAACGCCGCCATCCCGGCCGCCGATTCCCGGCGCCGCACGCTGGCCCATCTGGTCGGACGGCGGGTCGTCGAGATGGTGCATGAGGATCTGCGCATGTCGAAGGTTTTGACCAGGGCCGCCTTCGAGAACGCGGTTCGCACGAATGGCGCGATCGGCGGTTCGACCAACGCGGTGGTCCATCTGCTGGCGCTGGCCGGCCGGCTCGGCGTCGATTTCTCGCTCGACGATTGGGACGGTCTGGGCAAGGACGTCCCGACCATCGTCGATTTGATGCCGTCGGGCCGTTTCCTGATGGAGGATTTTTACTATGCCGGAGGGCTGCCGGTGGTGCTGAAGGCGCTGGGCGACAGCGGCCTGTTGAACAAGGAGGCGCTGACGGTCAACGGCGAGACCATGTGGAACAATGTGAAGGATGCCGAGAACTTCAACGAGGAAGTGATCCGCCCGGTATCCAAACCGCTGGTGGAAAGCGGCGGCATCGCCGTTCTGCGCGGCAATCTGGCGCCGTCGGGCGCCATCATCAAGCCGTCGGCGGCGACCCCGGAACTGATGCAGCATCGCGGCCGCGCCGTTGTGTTCGAGAACATGGAACATTACAAAGAACGGATCGACGACCCGGACCTGGATGTCGACGAGACCTGTGTGTTGGTGCTGAAGAACTGTGGACCCAAAGGTTATCCGGGGATGGCGGAGGTCGGCAATATGGGACTGCCGCCCAAGATTCTGGCCAAGGGCGTCAAGGATATGGTGCGCGTCTCCGACGCACGGATGAGCGGCACGGCCTATGGCACCGTGGTTCTGCATACCGCACCCGAGGCGGCGGCCGGTGGGCCGCTGGCGCTGGTTCGGGACGGTGACATGGTCGAGCTCGATGTGGCGAACCGCCGACTGCATCTGGACGTGTCGGATGAGGAACTGGCGCGCCGCCGGGAAGCCTGGACGGCACCGGTGCCGGAGATGGATGGCGGATACCAGAAACTTTATGTCGATCGTGTTCTGCAGGCCGACAGGGGCGCCGACCTGGACTTCCTCGTCGGTTGCCGGGGCGCCGCGGTACCAAGGGATTCGCACTGAGGGGCCGGCAACGGAATCTTGTGGCCTCATCACCAATGCCGGCGGCGACAAACGCCTGCGCTGACCAATCAGGAAAGAACAAATGGCCCTCGTTGGCGATTCAATCGAATATTACGAAAAGCGCTTCCACGGCCGGACGGTGTCCATTGCCGAGATCGAGGAGCTGTATAACGGATGCCGCTGGGCCGAGGGGCCGGTCTGGTTCGATGACGGCGGCTATCTGGTCTGGAGCGATATACCGAACAACCGCATGCTGCGATGGGTGCCCGATCTCGGCGTCAGCGTCTTCCGGGCGAATTCCAATTTCGCCAACGGCAATACCCGCGACCTGCAAGGACGCCTGGTTTCATGTCATCATGGCGGCCGAAATGTTACCCGCACCGAACCGGATGGCTCGATCACGGTGATCGCCGACTCCTATCAGGGGGGGAAGCTGAATTCGCCCAACGACGTCGTGGTGAAGTCGGACGGCAGTATCTG
>CAXMQC010000009.1:0-4139 GCA_964195285.1 Akkermansiaceae bacterium | reverse complement strand
GGATGTCGCAAGAATGGGTCTCGGCCCCGCCCAGCCCCTTCGCCGCCTCATCCAGCACGTCCGACCGGCGGCCGCAAATCACCAGCTCGGCGCCCAGCTCGTGGAAACGCCGGCCCATCGACAGGCCCAGCCCGGTGCCGCCGCCGGTAATCAAAATCCGCTTGCCGGCCAGAAGATCCGCCTGAAACATCGTCTGTCCTTTCACAGATATTCGGTCGTTCGCCTGTAGCTTTAGCAGCCTTTCGCCCCGCTGGCATCACTCGACCAACAGGGCTAGACTGCGGCCGCACGCCGGCAAAGGAAAAGGGATCGTATTATGGCTGCCGATGGAAGGTTTCCCGAAGGCGTCGCCTTTGTGGACGGCAACTACCGGCCAGTGTCGGAAGCCAGGATTTCGGTGCTGGACTGGGGCTTTCTGCGCTCCGACGCCACCTATGACGTGGTGCATGTCTGGCAGGGCAGTTTCTTCCGGCTGGATCGCCATATCGAGCGTTTCATGCAGTCGGTGGAAAAGCTGCGCATGACCCTGCCGGTGGACCGGGACGGCCTGGCGCGGGTGCTGAACGAATGCGTGCGGCGCGCGGGTTTCCGGGACGCCTATGTCGAGATGATCCTGACCCGCGGCCATGCACCGGATTTCAGCCGCGACCCGCGTGATGCGGTGAACAACTTCATCGCTTTCGCCATCCCCTTCGGCTGGATCCTGAACGAGGAACAGCGCCGGCGCGGCGCCAATATCGTGATCGGCGAGACCCGGCGCATCCCGGCGGAATCGGTCGATCCCACGGTGAAGAACTACCATTGGCTGGATCTGGTCGCCGGCATGTTCGAATCGTACGACCGCGGCGGCGAAAACGTCGTGCTGACGGATCTGGCCGGCAATATCGCCGAAGGTCCCGGTTTCAACATCTTTGCCGTTAAGGGTGGTCGGGCGGCGACCGCCGGGCATGGCGTGCTGCAGGGCATCACCCGCCAGACCGCCATCGAGCTTTGCGCCGAGCTGCAAATCCCGGTCGATATCGGCACGGTCACCGCCGATGCGCTTCGCGGCGCCGACGAAATCTTCCTGACCTCGACCGCCGGCGGCATCATGCCGGTGACCCGCATCGACGGCCAGGCGATTGGCGACGGCGAGCCGGGCCCCGTGACCGGGCGGCTGACGGCGCTGTACTGGGCCAAGCATGATGACCCGGCCTGGGTCACGCCAGTCGATTACGGCTGAGGGCTGGAACTCCTATGCTTCAACGCGCCAAATCCTATGCCGCCGCCGCCGAGAAATTCCGGTGGCGCATCCCGGCCTCCTACAATATCGGCGTCGATATCTGCGACCATCAGAGCGCCAGCGCCCCGGCGCTGATTTGCCCGCAACCCAACGGCAGGGTCACGACCTACAGCTTCGGCGACCTCAAGCACCAATCCAACAAGCTGGCAAATGTATTGACGGCGCGCGGAATCAAGTCCGGCGACCGGGTCGGCATCCTGCTGCCCCAGGCGCCGGAAACGGCGGTCGCCCATATCGCGGCCTACAAGGGCGGCATGATTGCGGTGCCGCTGTTCACCCTGTTTGGCGCGGAGGCGCTGGAATACCGGCTTCGGGCCGCCGGTGTGAGGGTATTGATATCGGATGCCACCGGGCTGGCCAAGATTGCCGCGATCCGCGACAACCTGCCCGACCTGAGGCTGGTCATGTCGATCGACGGCCCCGGCGAGGGGGCGGAGGATTACCACCGGCTGCTATCGCGCGCCTATGACAGTTTCCAGCCCAAGCTGACCCGCGCCGACGACCCGGCGCTGATTATCTTCACCTCTGGCACCACGGGGCAGCCAAAGGGGGCGCTGCATGCCCACCGCACCCTGCTGGGCCATCTGCCGGGCGTCGAATTCCCGCATGAGTTTTTCCCCAAGAAGGGCGATCTGTTCTGGACGCCGGCGGACTGGGCCTGGATCGGCGGGCTGATCGATGTGCTGCTGCCGTCGTTGCATCACGGGGTACCTGTGTTGGTCTGGCGGGCGCAGAAATTCGACCCGGAGGATGCCTACCGCCTGAGGGCGCGGTACAAGGTGCGCAACGTCTTCATGCCGCCCACCGCGCTGAAGCTGATGCGCCAGATCGGCCCCCGCCGGTTCGCGGCGGGCGATTGCCGGCTGCGCTCGATCGGGTCGGGTGGCGAGACGCTGGGCACCGAAATGCTGGATTGGGGGCGCGAGACGTTCGGTCTGACCATCAACGAATTCTATGGCCAGACCGAATGCAACCTGGTCGTCGGCAACTGCGCCGGCATCATGGACGTGCGGCCCGGATCGATGGGCCGCGCCATCCCCGGCCATCGCGTCGGCATCGTCGACAGCGAAGGCAACGAGCTGCCGGATGGCACGGAGGGTAACATCGCTGTGCGCCGGCCGGACCCGGTGATGTTTCTCGAATACTGGAAGAACCCGGAGGCGACGGCGGCCAAGTTCGCCGGCGACTGGTTGCTGACCGGCGACCGCGGCTATCGTGACGACGACGGTTATTTCCACTATGTCGGGCGCGACGATGATGTCATCACCACGGCCGGCTACCGGGTCGGCCCTGGCGAGATCGAGGATTGCCTCGCCCGCCACATGGCGGTGGCGATGGCCGCGGTCATCGGCGTGCCCGACCCGGTCCGCAGCCAGACCATCAAGGCCTTCGTGCAACTGCGCCCGGGTTTCGAGGGAACTCCGGCACTGGCCCGCGAAATCCAGGACCATGTAAAGACCCGCCTGGCCGCCCACGAATATCCCCGCGAGGTCGAGTTCGTGACCGCCCTGCCGATGACCACGACCGGCAAGGTCATGCGCGGCGAGTTGCGAACCCGCGAGGCCGACCGGCGCGGGGGAAATTGAAATAATTGCATAGCCGGATACCCTCTCCGACACTAACGCAAAAGGGTGGATGAAGATGACGGACGCATCGCGGCATGACGACTGGGATTCCGGCGACTCCTATGACGCCTATATCGGGCGATGGAGCCGCGGGATTGCGCCGCTGTTCCTGGATTTTGTCGGCGCCGGGTCCGGGCTACAGTGGCTGGATGTCGGCTGTGGCACCGGGGCCTTATCGCAGGCAATCGTTGAATATTGCGAGCCGTCGGATTTGATCGGTGTGGAGCCCGCCGACTCCTTCCGGGAGCGGGCAAGGGCCGTGGTGTCCGACCCGCGAGCACGTTTTGAGGCCGGCGACGCCGCCGCGCTTCCGCTGGCGAATAGCAGCCGCGATATCACGGTATCCGGCCTGGTGCTGAACTTCGTGCCGGACCGAAACAGGATGCTGGCGGAGATGAAGCGCGTGACCACCGTGGGCGGGACGGTGGCTTTTTATGTCTGGGACTATGTTGGGGGCGGGCTGGAGTTGTTACGCGCGTTCTGGAATGCCGCCGCCGCGCTGAACCCGGCGGCAGAGGAATTTGCCGAAAGCAAACGCTTCCCCTGGTGCGAACCGGCGTCCCTGGCGGCGCTGGCGCGCGAGGCCGGCCTCAGCGACATACGGGTAGAGGCGGTGGAGATACCCAGCGTCTTCCGCGATTTCGACGACTTCTGGCGTCCCTTCACCCTGGGGACCGGCCCGGCGCCAGGCTACTACAAGAAATTGGCCGAAGCCGACCGCGAGGCGTTGAGGGCACGGCTGGACAGCAGCCTGCCGCGCGGCGCGGGCGACTCGATCCCGATGGTCGCGCGCGCCCATGCGGTGTCGGGGCGGGTGTAACCCGGATTAATTGACCCGGTAGAGCTGCCAGTCGTCGGGCACGCCCTTCAGCGCGTGGATTCCGAAATCCTCGAAGGCCAGGCCGGAACCGGCGACCAGATCCTTGACCGTGCGCGAGACGATGATCTCGCGGGCCGGTGCAATGCTGGCGATCCGGGCCGCGATATGAAGCGCCAGTCCGGAAAGCTCGCCATCCGCCAGTTCGCATTCGCCGGTATGGATGCCGGCCCGGATATCGATGCCGATCCCGGACACCGCCTGACTGAGTGCCTCGGCGCAACGGACCGCCCTGGCCGGCCCATCGAAGGCCATGACAAAACCGTCGCCCGTCGTATTGATTTCGCGCCCGCGATGTCGGGCAAGCTCGGATCGCACGATCGCGTTATGCGCGCCCAATGTCCGATGCCAGGCT
>CAXMQC010000008.1:0-6369 GCA_964195285.1 Akkermansiaceae bacterium | reverse complement strand
CAGACACATGGCGCCGACAGGGCAGCAGACAATAAACACAGTACCGAACGAAGCGATATTTGTTGGCACAGGTCAAAGGCAGCGTCGATTCCAGCCGGTTGCCGGTGTGGTCACTTGCGATGGGAGCCGAGAATAATGACGAAATCGTCCTCATGGACCTTGTTCAGGACCTTGCGCGCCCGCTCGTCCAGCATGTCGAGGTCGAGGCTTTCGGGCTTCAGGAGATTCACACGCCGCTCGAGCATCATGCGGTCATGGCGCAGGGCATTGCGCTCTTCGCGGGCCAGTTCGGTCTGCAGATTCAGGGCGAAATAGGCGCGCAGGCCGCGCTCGCCCTCGACCGCATGGAAGGCGAAAAAACCGATCACGGCGACACCGAGTATCGATGCAATGATCTGCCGGCCCTGGCGGCGAAGTTCCTGGAGGATGAGCATGGGGCCATCGAATCACAGCCCCGAGTCTCCCGTCAACTAAAAAAGAGTCTTTGATTCCAATATGATTCCATAGGCTGCATCACCGCAACCCGGAGACTCGCAATAGGGGAAAAGTCAGGACTTCAGAAGTGATTTTCCGGCATAGACGCCATCGGCGCCAAGCAGCTCCGCGATGCGGATCAGCTGATTGTATTTCGCCAGCCTGTCCGAGCGCGACAGCGAACCGGTCTTTATCTGCCCGCAATTTGTGGCCACCGCGAGATCGGCGATGGTTGAGTCTTCGGTTTCGCCGGAGCGGTGCGACATCACCGCATTGAAACCCGCGCGGTGCGCCATCTCGACCGCTTCCAGCGTTTCGCTCAACGAGCCGATCTGATTGACCTTGACCAGGATGGCGTTGGCGGCGCCACGCGCGATGCCGTCGCGCAGACGCTCCGGGTTGGTGACAAACAGGTCGTCACCGACGAGTTGCACCTTGTCGCCGATTTCGCCGGTCAGCGCCACCCAGCCGTCCCAGTCGTCCTCGGACATGCCGTCCTCGATGGAAAAGATTGGATACCGCGCGGCGAGGTCCGCGAGATATTTCACCATGGCCGCGGAATCGAGGACCTTGCCCTCGCCCGCCAAATTGTATTTGCCGTCGGCGAAATATTCGGTCGCCGCGCAGTCCAGCGCCAGCATGACATCCTCGCCCGGCTTGTAACCGGCGCCCTCGACCGCCTTCATGATGAAGTCCAGCGCCGCGTCGGCCGAAGCCAGATTGGGTGCGAAGCCGCCCTCGTCGCCGACATTGGTGTTATGCCCGGCATCGCTCAGCGCCTTTTTCAAGGCGTGGAAAATCTCGGCGCCGACACGGATGGCGTCGGCCATGCTGTCCGCGCCGACCGGCATCACCATGAATTCCTGAATATCGATCGGGTTGTCGGCATGGGCCCCGCCATTGATGATGTTCATCATCGGCACCGGCAGGCTGCGGGCATAAGCCCCGCCGACATAGCGAAACAACGGCAGCCCGGAATCTTCAGCCGCCGCCTTGGCGACAGCCAGGCTGACGCCGAGGATGGCATTGGCGCCGAGCCGTCCCTTGTTGGCGGTCCCATCCAGCTCGATCATCATGCGGTCGAGGGCCAGCTGATCGTCGGCGTCCAGGCCCGACAGCGTGTCGAAAATCTCGCCATTGACCGCGTCGACCGCCTCGCGCACGCCCTTACCGCCGTAACGTGGCCCACCATCGCGCAATTCCACCGCCTCGTGGGTTCCCGTCGATGCGCCGGATGGTACGGCAGCCCGGCCGGCCGCTCCGGATTCCAGGACCACATCGACCTCGACGGTGGGATTGCCCCGGCTGTCCAGGATTTCGCGGGCGTGAATATCGACGATGGCGGTCATGGGTATCCCCTGTTATACGGAACCAGGCCATCCAGCGTGGCCCGCCGAGGGCATACAATGCGCGCGGGCCACGATCAAGTGTTTCGACAAAACTTGCCTTGACGATGAGACGGCCTCAGAATCGGACAGGCAGGGCTGGGGACAATTTGAACAATGATACGTTTGCGATGCATGGCGGTGATCTGCGTGGTTTCGGTTTGCGTTATGGCGGGCGCCGGGGCACAAACAGCCGACAGTGCGCGCTACGCCGAAATCATCGAACTGATCGACGACAATCTGCATTTCACCACGCATTTCAGGTGGGCGGTGACCGGTGAGACGATTGCCGGTCTGCGCGACGAGGTGACGCCGGACGACATTTCGGTCTTGATCGAAATGCTCGACGACGAGGATGGCAAGGCCAGGGTCGCGGCAAGCGGGGTGCTCACAACATTGGGCGATGATGCGCGTCCCGCCCTGGAAGCGGCAAAAGCGTCACCCGACTATCGCGTCAGTATGGGCGCCAACGACGCCCTGATCCGTCTCACGGAATGCCGGCGCAATCCGGCGGGTATGAACCCCGACGCCTGCCCTAGATAGTAATCCGTCGATCAGGTTAGATTGAGATTGGCTTGGCTTTGCCCAACCGGTCGAACTCCACCAGCTGCTCGAGAATGTCGGGAAGCTGGTCGAGGCGAACCATGTTCGGGCCATCCGACGGCGCGTTGTCCGGGTCTTGGTGAACTTCCATGAAAACCGCGGCGACGCCGATCGAAATGGCGGCACGCGCCAGCACCGGTACGAACTCGCGCTGACCGCCCGTGGTCGCCCCCTGCCCGCCCGGCTGCTGTACCGAATGGGTGGCATCGAAGACGACCGGGTGCCCGGTCTGCGCCATTATGGGGAGCGATCGCATGTCGGAGACCAGGGTATTGTAGCCGAAGCTGGCGCCGCGCTCGCAAAGCATCACCTTGTCGTTGCCGGCTTCGGTGATCTTGCTCGCGACGTTTGCCATATCCCAGGGAGCCAGGAACTGGCCCTTCTGCACATTGATTGCCCGGCCCGTGGCCGCGGCGGCGAGCAGCAGATCGGTCTGGCGGCACAGGAAGGCGGGAATCTGCAAGACGTCGATCACCTCGGCGACGGCCGCGCAATTGTCTGGTGAATGTACGTCCGTCAGGACAGCCAAGCCGGTTGTCTGCTTGATCTCGGCGAAAATCGGCAAAGCGGAGTCCAGGCCGATCCCGCGCGGGCTGGAACCGGAAGTCCGGTTCGCCTTGTCGAAGGAGCTTTTGTAGATCAACCCTACACCGAGTTTGTCCGTCACTTCTTTCAGCGCGTGGCTCATTTCCAGTGCATGTTCGCGGCTTTCCATGGCACAGGGGCCCGCGAACAGGACAAATGGCAGGTCGTTGCCGATGGTGAGATCACCGACCTTCACATGATGTGATGCTGTCATAGCCAGGCCCTCGTCAAACCAACCGCGCCTGTTCGACCGCCGCCTGTATAAAGGCGGCGAACAGCGGGTGCGGCTGGAAGGGTTTCGATTTAAGTTCAGGGTGGAACTGCACACCGACGAACCAAGGATGGTCGCGGAACTCAACAATCTCCGGTAACACACCGTCTGGCGACATGCCGGAGAATTCCAGACCCGCCGATTCCAGTCGCTCCCGGTAGTCGATATTGACCTCGTAGCGGTGCCGGTGGCGCTCACTGATATCCAGCCCATTGCCATAGATTTCGGCAACCTTTGTCCCTTCGCCCAGCTGGCAGGGATAGGCGCCGAGGCGCATGGTGCCGCCGAGATCGTCCTCGCCGCTGCGCTGTTCGACGACATTGCCGCGTTTCCATTCGGTGAGCAGGCCCACGACCGATTCCGCGCAGTCGCCGAACTCGGTGGACCCCGCGCCCGGCACGCCGGCCAGATTGCGCGCCACCTCGATCACCGCCATCTGCATGCCGAAGCAGATACCGAAAAAGGGAACCTTGCGTTCGCGCGCGAAGGTCACGGCCGCCACCTTGCCCTCGGCGCCGCGTTCGCCGAACCCGCCCGGCACCAGGATACCGTTGACGCCGTCCAGCCGCGCCAGGGCTTCGGCGTCGCTTTCGAATATCTCCGACTCTATCCAGTCCAGCTTGACCCGCACATTGTTGGCGATGCCCCCATGGCCCAGCGCTTCATTAAGCGATTTGTAGGCATCAAGCAGGTTGGTGTATTTGCCGACCACGGCGATCTTGACTTCGCCCTCGGGCTCCCTGATGCGGTGAACCGTCTTGCGCCAGGCCGACAGGTCCACTTCCGATTCATGGCCCTTGGCCATGCCGAAGCGTTTCAGCACCTCGGTATCGAACCCGGCTTTATGGTAACAGTTGGGCACGTCGTAGATGGTATCCACGTCCAGCGCCTCGATAACCCGTTCCGGCTGAACGTTACAGAACAGCGCCAGTTTACGTCGCGCATCCTCGGGAATCGGGCGGTCCGACCGGCAAACAAGAATATCCGCCTGGATGCCTACGCTGAGCAATTCCTTCACCGAATGCTGGGTCGGCTTGGTCTTGATCTCGCCGGCCGCCGGGATGTAGGGCATCAAGGTCAGATGCACGAACAGCGCGCGCTCGCGACCCAATTCGTTGCCGAGCTGACGAATTGCTTCGAGGAACGGCAATCCCTCGATGTCGCCCACGGTGCCGCCGATCTCGCACAACACGAAATCCTCGTCCGTCAGGTCGGAAGTAACGAACTCCTTGATGGCATCCGTGATATGAGGGATGACTTGGACGGTCGCGCCCAGATACTCGCCCTTGCGCTCGCGCGCGATCACGTTGGAATAAATCCGGCCCGTCGTGACATTGTCGCTTTGACGCGCGGCGACGCCGGTGAAGCGTTCGTAATGGCCGAGGTCGAGGTCGGACTCCGCGCCGTCGTCGGTGACATAGACCTCGCCATGCTGGTAGGGGCTCATGGTACCCGGGTCGACATTGATATAGGGGTCCAGCTTGCGCAGGCGCACTTTGTAGCCACGCGCTTGCAACAGTGCGCCAAGCGCCGCCGATGCAATGCCCTTACCGAGTGAGGAAACCACGCCGCCGGTGATGAAGATAAACCGCGT
Source organism: Akkermansiaceae bacterium (assembly GCA_964195285.1). Lineage (GTDB taxonomy): Bacteria > Pseudomonadota > Alphaproteobacteria > UBA8366 > JADFVY01 > JADFVY01. The sequence continues at coordinate 1,457 of CAXMQC010000008.1, read as the reverse complement.
CATGGACCTACACCCTATCGAAAGAAGTCGAAAAACCCAAGGCCAAATCGAGGGCTAACGGGGCGGAAATTTCTAAACCTCCCGCCCTCGTCGATTTTGTCTGCACCGAAACGACCGCGCTTAATCGGAAAGCGGCACGCCGGGCTGGGCCGGCTGTTCCGTCTCAACCGGCGCGGTGGGCGCCGCCGGCGCCGCGTCCAGGATCGAGCCGGAATCGGTTCGGTTGGTCGACAGGATCGCCAGGGCGATGCTGGTCACGAAAAACACTGCCGCGAGGATCGCGGTCGCCCGGGTCAGCAGATTGGCGGTGCCACGCACGCTCACCAGGCCGCCACCCTGGCCGCCACCCATGCCAAGGCCGCCACCCTCGCTGCGCTGGAGCAGGATGACGACGATCATGGTGAGAACCACCAGCAACTGGATTACTATAAGGACGCTTTCCATTGGATAAACCCGGTCAATATACAGCTTGCGCGAACAGGCGTCCGCGCGGTCGCGGATTATTTAGCGATTAATGGCGGGAATATCTAGGGGCAACAAGCGGCAATCGCCAGAAAATCTTCCGATTTCAAGCTTGCACCACCGATCAGCCCGCCGTCGACCCCGTCAATGGCCAGCAGTTCAGCCGCATTGGCAGGCTTCATGGAACCGCCATAGAGTATCAGAAGGCGCGCTGCCATATCGGCCCCGAAGCGGCGCTCAACATCACCGCGGATATGGGCATGCACTTCATCGACATCGGCCGTCGTCGGCGTGCGGCCAGTGCCGATGGCCCAGACCGGCTCATAGGCGATCACCGTATTCGCCGCCGTGGCCGCCTCCGGCAGCGAGCCGTCGATCTGGCTGCTGATACGCGCCAATGTCTTGCCGGCGTCACGTTCCTCCAGCGTTTCCCCGACACAGACGATTGCGACAAGGCCGGCCCCATACGCGGCCTCGGCCTTCACTCGCACCAGCTCGTCGTTTTCGCCATGGTCGGCGCGACGTTCGGAATGGCCCAGAATTACATGGCTGCAACCGGCATCGACCAGCATTGTGGCCGCGATATCGCCGGTATGTGCGCCACTCTTTGCGAAGTGGCAATCCTGCCCGCCGACGGCAACGCTGTTTTTCTTCAGTGCCGCGACCACGGCCGGGATCAATACCGCCGGTGGACATACCAGAATCGCACACCCGGCCGGCGCATCATCGGCGATGGCGCGTGCCAACGCCACCGATTCGCTTACGGCCCCGTTCATTTTCCAGTTTCCGGCAATCAGCGGTACCCGGCGCGTCGTCATTACACTCAATCCCTCTTTAACTTGATCCGTCCGCGATCATGGCTTACCACGGGCTTACACCGCATGCCATACGGCAGTGGTGTAAATCAGGTGAATGACGCGGGCATGCATTGCCTGTTGCGGATGGCGGGGTGGGGCCATTATGATGCGGCCCCGCGCGCCAATGCGCCGATTTAA
>CAXMQC010000007.1:0-4086 GCA_964195285.1 Akkermansiaceae bacterium | reverse complement strand
CCGATCTGCTTTCCGGGCTCGACCTGTCGCCGAAGCCGAGCAGTTCAGAGCAAAAACTGTCCGATATTTTGCACCGGCGTTGAGACAGAACGAACCCTGTTCAGCATCTGACTTGGGCGACAGAATACAAAGTCCCGAGATAGTGCAAAAAATGAGGGAGGACGGGTGGGCAGGTGGAAACCCATCCCCCCTCAAGGTGCAGACCCTTTATCGGGATTTGGTTATACGGGCCGTTGCAGAACGGCCTTCCTGTCGACGCCGCAAATCATGGCGCACAGCCATTTGCGCGAGCATTTGAAAAACCGTCGAAACGGAGGCAAAATACCAAGGCTTGCTGATAATGTTTCAATAGGCGCGCGCCCTAAGCATTAATTGAAACCTTCATGGAAATATTGCTGAAACAGGGACGTGTGAAATTGCCCGGCGAAAAGGCATAAAAATCGCGGAAATCGCGGATTACGTGGCCTAAGAGGCGAGGATCAGGAAATGTCAGCGGGCAAGGCAAGCCGAACCGGAAAGTCGAAGGAAACCCCGGCGCCGGGCGAGGCGATGAGAATCAATCTGCTGGGCGAGCCGGAGGTGGTGCGGGGCGCGCAACGGCTGGCGCTGCCGCAATCGAAGAAAACACGCGCGTTGCTGGCCTATCTGGCGGTCACCGGCAAACCGCACCGGCGCGAGCGGCTGTGCACCCTGTTCTGGGATATTCCCGACGACCCGCGCGGCGCGCTGCGCTGGAGCCTCAGCAAGCTGCGCGGTATCGTCGACGAGGACGGCGCCACGCGCATCGTCGCCGACCGCGAGACCGTGGCTTTCGATGCGGCCGGGGCCGAGATCGACATGTTGGCGGTGCGCGAACGGCTGGACCAGGGCCTCGACGCGCTGTCGGTCGCGGAAATGAGCGATCTCGCATCCTGTTTCCGGGGCGAGTTCCTGGAAGGTCTGGAGCTGGATTCCTGCCCCGATTTCCAGTCCTGGTGCGTCGCCGAGCGCGAGGACATGCGTACCCGCCAGGTCACGGTCCTGGAAGAGCTGGTCAAACGCCTGTCGGACAAGGCAGACGAGGCGCTGCCTCATGCCCGCGCGCTGCTGGAAATCGATCCCTATAACGAACCCGCCAGAGCCGGCCTGGTTCGCCTGCTGGGCAAGGCCGGGCGGCGGCGCGAGGCTGAGCAGCAATACAAGGCCGGCCTGCACGCCTTGGCCGAAGCCGGGGTCGATCATCCGCTGGAACTGCAGGCAGCCTGGCGCGAAGCCGGCGACAAGGCCGCAAAAGCCGGCGCGACACCGGCGCCCGTCACGGCGACCGAGACCGCGCCCGAACTCGCATTCCCGACATTTTCTTATGAACCGGCACTGGCGGATGTTCCGTTTTGCGGTCGCGAGGAGGAACTGTCACGGCTGTACCACATTCTCGACGGATCGGTGATGCAGGGGCGGGCCAGGGTGATCCTGCTGACCGGCGAACCCGGCATCGGCAAGACCCGACTGCTGGATGAACTTTCGGCCGGTGTCATGGTGCGCGGCGGCAGCACGCTGGCCGGTAACTGTTACGAAGCCGAATCGAATCGCCCCTTCGCACCCTGGATCGATGCGCTGGGCGCGCTGCCCCTGCCCGAGAACGATGACAAAGGTGGCGCGACCACCGACGAGCGCCGGGAACGGCTTTTCGCCGCGCTCGCGGCCCGGGTCACGCACGAGGCCGGGCTGGCGGCGCCGATTACGCTGCGGCTCGACGATTTCCACTGGAGCGACGAGGCGTCGGCCATGCTGCTGCACTATCTGGCGCGGCGGAACCGCGAACGCCCGCTGATGATCATGCTTGCCGCGCGCGACGGCGAGCTGGCCGACAATCCGGCGGCCGGCCGGGTGCTGCGCGACCTGCGCCGCGACGGCCTGCTGGAGGAAATCGAACTCGGCCCGCTGTCCGAAGCCGACCTGAAAGCGCTGGTTTCAGCGATGCCCGACGTTACCGAAACCGACCGCCTGTGGCGCGAGAGTGGCGGCAATCCCTTGTTCGCCATAGAGATGGCCCATTTCCTGCCGCATTCGCCGGTCGAGGACGTGCCGGTCAGCCTGTCGCGAACCGTCCGCGACCGGCTGGAGCGCCTGTCGACGACCGCGCGCGACCTGTTGTCATGGGGTGCTGTCGCCGGCGATCCGTTCGACATCGCCCGTATCCAGGGCCTGATCAGCGGCGGCGCGGACGAGCTCGTCGATGCGCTGGAAGTGCTGGAACGCCATTCCCTGCTGCGCCCGGCCTCGGCCACCGGCGGCGCATACGTCTTCGGCAATACACTGGTCCGCCAAGCGGTATATGCCGGGCTGTCCGAACCGCGCCGCCGCCTGATGCATGGCCGCATGATGGCGGCCCTGCAGGCGATGCAGGATACCGACGGGTCTGTCGCTACCGAAATAGTCCGACATGCCGGGCTGTCGGGCGATGACCGCACGGCGGCCGAGGCCTGCGTCTCGGCGGCGCGCGACTGTCTGCAACTGTTCGCCAATGCCGAAGCCTACAGCCTGTCCCAGCGTGGCCGGCGCTATGCGGAGCAGCTCGACGAGCCGGAGCGGGTAGAGCGGCTGCTCGAACTGGCGGAGACGGCCTGCGCGGCGCGGCGTCCGGACAATCTGGAAGAGGCGGCGCGCGAGATCCTGCATCTGGCCGAGCGCGCCCAGGAACTGGGTTGTCACGATCATGCCCGCCGTGGATTTCATGTCGCCAGCTATCTGCGCTGGGAACAGGGCCAGTGGCTGGAGGCGCAACGCGAGACCATGCGCGCCGAAGTGGCGAGCCGCGCCGGCAACGACCGCGACCGTGCGGCGGCCATGGCCGAGGCGGCGCGCTGCCTGCTGGTGCTGGAACGCGACCTCGAGCAGGCGGAAACCCTGTTGGCCGAGGCAGGTGGCCTATCGGCGGCGAACGGCGAGGAACATCCCTCGATCGCCAACGGCATGGGCATGCTGCTGCATTTCCATGGCGCGCTGGACGAGGCGGAAGAGGAATTCCACCGCTCGCGCGCACTGGCCCGGACCACCGGTGACCATATGAGCGAATTCAACGCGTTGGAAAAACTGGTGGAGTTGGCCCTGGAACGCCAGCGCTTAGAGGACGCGCGGCGCTATTCGGCCGAACTTCTGGACATCGCGGGCAAGCTGCGCGGCGGCAGCGAGGCGCCGTTCGCCAGAGCGCTGGTGGCGCTGACGGCCTGCGCGATGGGCGAAGCGGACGGCCAGGCAAATCTGGAGGCCGCAATCGACGAATTGCGCATGGTGGACGCCAAGCACAGGCTGGCCTGGTCGCTGACCCGCGCATCGATCTGCGAATTGGGCCGCGGGCTGATCGACGCAGCGCGCGCCCATGCCGAAGAAGCGTTGTCGATCGACGAATATCTTGAACATGCCAGCGACATCGCGATAACCCGCGTGGCGCTGGCCCGCGCCGCCGATTTTGGCGACGACACGGCGGAAATCGAACGGCAAATCGCTTTGCTTGGCGAAGAACGCGGGGGCGAAATATCATTCCAGGCCCAACAGGCACTGGACGAATTGCTGGCCGAACATTCCCGCGAGGCCGCCTGACAAGCAATCATGGAAAATAGTTCAAACGGGTCTTTAACAGGGAGCGTTGAAACAGCATGGTGCGCGTTATCGTGGAGCGAACATTCGACGAACCGGCGGACATGGCGGAATTGTCGGCGCGGGAAAAATCGGCGTCGTGGTGCATGGATGCCTGGAACATCACCGCGCTGGCCAGCTTCATGTCACGCGACGGGCGGCGGCTGATCTGTACCTACGAGGCACCGGACGCCGAAGCCGTGCGCAAGGCCAACGAGACCGCCGGCCTGCCCTTCGACGACGTCTGGACGGCAACGGTATTCAATGAAGATTAATTTCACTGCTCGCCGATAAGGACTCATTTGACTGGTTCCCATTGCCCAATGCCATCGGAACATGACCGCACCGGCTAGTGGGCCGGCGAAAAATGCGGCTTGCCGATGCGGCCGGCGGATGCTGGAATGCCGCCTCATGCTGTTGGCGAAAAAAGAAGGCGATATGCGTAAGTTTCGATGGCTGCTCGTGCCGGTG
>CAXMQC010000006.1:0-4799 GCA_964195285.1 Akkermansiaceae bacterium | reverse complement strand
TGGGCGAAGTGCTTGCCGGCGTAGCGCATGAGTTGAACAACCCGCTTTCCGTGGTCGTGGGTCAGGCATTGATGCTGAAGGAGACAGCCGAAAAACCCAAGAATATCGAGCGTGCGCGCAAGATCAGCGAGGCCGCCGACCGCTGCGCACGGATCGTCAAGACATTCCTGGCGATGGCGCGCCAGCAACCGGCCGAGTCCGTGCCGGTCGACATCAACGAGCTGGTGGAGTCGGCAATCGAGGTGACCGGATACTCGCTGCGCTCGGCGGATATCGATATCGTTTTGAAACTCGCGCCCGATCTGCCGCCAGTCCTGGGCGACGCCTCGCAACTTGGCCAGGTCGTGACCAACTTGCTGGTCAACGCACAGCAGGCGCTGGAAGAGGTGAGCAGCCGGCGCCGGGTTGAAGTCTCCACTGAATTCGACAAGCCGGAAGGGACGGTCAACATTACCATCCGCGACAATGGCCCCGGCATACCGGCCGACCTGAAGGCGCGCATATTCGAGCCGCTATTCACGACCAAGGGGGTGGGAAGCGGCACTGGTATTGGGCTCGCGCTGTGCAATCGCATCGTCGAAGTGCATGGCGGCAAGATCAGGCTGGACAGCCGCGAGGGATATGGCGCGCGGTTCGCCATCCACCTGCCGGCGTCGACGCTGGTCTCGCGGGCGCCGGACGAAATTGAGGAATCCCGTGGCGCGGATCGCCCCTTGCGGGCGCTAGTCATCGACGACGAGGAGGATGTCGCCGACCTGCTCGCCGAAATCCTTGAACTCGCCGGCTATGAAGTGATGGCCGCGGGATCGGGTGCCGAGGCGCTGCGCCTGATTGAACGGGAAGATTTCGATGTCGTGCTCAGCGATGTCCGTATGCCGCATCTCGACGGCCCCGCGCTCTACAGCATACTCAGGGAACGAAAACCCGACCTCGCCGACCGGCTGGCCTTCGTAACCGGTGACACGATGAGCCCCAAGGCGCGCCGTTTCCTGGAATCCACCGACCGCCCCTATATCGAGAAACCGATCAATCCCCAGGAGGTCAGGGCGTTGGTGTTACGCCTGCTGGAAGACGCCTGACAGTCAGGGTGCGGACATGTTGCCGTTTTCAGGCGGCGCCGGTTCTGATAAAGAACAATCACCATTACAATCATACGGGCTGCATAGGCGTCTCTGTCTGTGGGAGTAGCAGGGGAAATGGGCAAGGATGCTCACATCGTTGTCGTCGACGACGAACCGGACGTTCGCGACATGCTGCGGGAATATCTGGAAACCCAGGGATTCCAGGTAACCGCCGCCGATGGCGGCGTAGCGTTACGGGCGATCGTCGCAGACCAGGATGTCGATCTGGTGGTTCTGGACATCGCGATGCCGGGCGAGGACGGGCTCTCCCTGGCCCGGTTTCTGCGTGAAAATCACAATGTCGGCATCATCATGCTGACCGGCGCCGGCGATCTTGTCGATCGTATCATCGGGCTGGAAGTCGGGGCCGACGACTATCTCGCCAAGCCGGTTGATTTGCGTGAACTGCGGGCGCGTGTGAAGGCTGTGTTGCGGCGCGCCGCCGCCGGCGCCAGGACCGGGACCAAATCGGCGGAAGAACCGCGCGATACCATCCAGTTCGGGAAGTGTACGCTCGATCTGGCGGCCCACCGGCTGGTCGACGAGGCCGGCCAGGACATCGCGATCACCGCCATGGAATTCGACCTGATGCAGGCCTTCGCCGAGCGCCCGAACCGGGTTTTGAGTCGCGATCAATTGCTCGAACTGGCGCATAATCGCGGCTGGGAGCCCTTTGACCGCAGCATCGATATCCGGATCGCCCGACTGCGCCGCAAAATCGAGGAAAATCCCGCCGAACCGAAAATCCTCAAGACCGTGCGCGGCGCCGGCTATATCTTTTCGCCGGATGGCGGCGATTAAACTCGCGAATCGTTGACAATAACTTGATTTACCGCGTCTCTATGATGGTTCGGTTCACGTTGTAACCGGTAAATAAAAACGATCCCTGATATAAAATAGCACGGATCCACCCCGCGCCAGGCACCAATTTCTTCTTTGGTTGCAAATGGTTGTGTTGACAATCCGGCGCGGCTGGCGTGATACTGTATCCGGAAAACAGGGTATTCCGACGCAACGACAAGCCCTAGCGGAATGCCGAAATAAACCGGGAGGAACCTATGACCAAATTATACTGGCCGACCGATCGTCGCGCCTTCCTGAAGGGTACCGTGGCGGCCGGCGCCGCGGCAGCCTTGCCGCTTGGATCAGCCTTCGGTGCCGGATATCCAGAACAAAATATCCAGGTCTATGTGCCGACCCGCGAAGGCGGCGGCGCCGATCGTAACCTGCGCGCTTTCACCGGTGTATGGAAAAAATACCTGGGCGTGAATTTCGAAGGCGCCTATTACCCCGGCGCGGCGGGCCGCGTGGGCTACGAGAAATATATGGGCCTGGCCAAGCCCGATTGTCATGAATTGTTGTTAGGCAATATGGGGCCGGAAGTGCTCAATTGGGTCGTCAAGGCGCCGACCTTCAGTCTGGACGATTATTTATACTTTGCCCGTGTCGACGAGGATCCGGGTATCATATTCGTCGATCGCAAGAGCCCATTCAAAACCATCGACGATGTGGTTGCCGAGGGCAAGAAGCGGACGCTCAATGTCGGCGTCAGCCGTCTCGCCCATCCGGCGTCGCTCGGCGCGCTGGCACTGGCCAGGCATACCGGCGCGAAGTTCAACCTGATCCCATTGAGTGGCGGCAAGAACACCCGTGCCGGCGTCGCGACCGGCGAGATGGATTTCGGCGCACTGCCATCGGGCGGCATCGTCAATCGGGCGAAAAACTTCAAGGTCGTGTTGATGTTCAGCCACGAGAACCCGCTCCCCGACCGGTCGGAGAACGCGCCGACCGTCAATGCGCATTTCGGCATGAACCTGCCGAGCCTGATTGCCGGCGCGCGCGCCTTCGCCATCAAGAAAGAAGCGATCGAGAAATATCCGGACCGGTTCAAGACCCTGAACGATACGTTGATAAAGGTCTACGACGATCCCGACTACAAGGTGGCCATCGAAAAAACCAAGGCACCATGGGAATTTATCAAATATGGCGATGCCGACGCCTGCGCCAAATACGTCAAGGACATGATGGCGGTCGGCGAGGAGTACAAGGATCTCCTGACCGGCAAGACCTAGGAGTCCGGCGCAATCGAAACCGGGACCAGCCGGGCGGGCGGCCGTCCGGCTGGCGGCTGTTCGCGGCCGGCTGATCCGGGGGCGTGAGAAAGGGCAAGATGGCTGAGAAAACAGATCCCGCCACCAGTGAAAAGAAGCATATCGGCGCGGAACTCATCATCCCGGCAGCCGCGCTGGCCTTCACGATTTATTATTTTTCGACGATCATCGATTCGCCCTGGACCGCGCAAGTCAGCGCGTTTCTCATCGGCGCCGTTCTGATCACTCTGATCGTTATTCTTATCGTGAGATCGGCCGTTGCCGTGATTGGCGGGAAGGCCGATTTGGGCATGGAAGAGCTTGTCGCGCCCCGCGCACTGATCCCGAAACGCGTCGGTTTGTTCGCCCTGACCCTGGGGTTCATTTTCTTCGTCCAGTGGGGCGGATTTACCCTGACGGTGTTCATATTTCTGTGCTTCGCGATGCTGCTGTTGACCGGCGCACGCCGGGTCAAGCTGGTGCTTTTGCTCTCGCTCGGCCTTTCGGTCGGCGGCTACCTGTTGTTCATCCTTGCCTTCGATACCCGTTATCCCGACGGGCCGATCGAGCATTTGTTGCAGCCGCTTGAATCGATGATGGACAGAGGGCTCTGACATGGAGTTCGACCCCGGCCTGTTTGTCGATCTTTTTTTGCGCACCGCCACCTTCTGGTGGGTAATCCTGCCGGCGATCCTGCTCGGTCTCGTGGTCGGCGCCATACCCGGTTTCAGCGCCGCCAATACCATCATCATTCTGCTGCCGCTGACCCTGGCGATGGACCCGGAAGTCGGGCTGGTCTTCATGGTCGCGATCTATGCCTCGTCGCGCATGGGCGCCGGCATACCGGCGATTCTGGTCAATATCCCGGGCACCGCCGGCGCCGCGGCGACGCCGCTGGACGGCTATCCCATGACCAAGGCCGGGCGCAGCCATCAGGCGCTGGCGATCTCGTTCGTCTCGTCGACCGCCGGCGGCTTGCTGACCACGGTCATAGCGTTGTTCGCCATGCCGTGGCTGTCGCAGGCCGCCTTCTATCTGCACAGCGTCGAGATGATCGTCATCATGCTGTTCGGAATCTCGCTGATCGCAACGATTGCGGCCAGGGATACGCTGAAGGGGCTGATAGCCGGGTTTTTCGGCCTGATGATCGGCTCGATCGGCGCCGATGTAGTCTACGCGACACCGCGTGGCACGTTTGGGTTCCTCGAACTCTACGACAAGGTGCCGCTGATCCCCGCCCTGGTCGGCCTGTTCGCCATATCGGAAGCATTCGTGGTCATCGAACGGCGGTCGATCATCAGCGACGAGGGCCAAAAGCTGATGGACGAGGCGGGCTGGGCCGAGACCTGGGAGGGCGTGAAGATCGCCTGTTCCAAATGGTGGCATATTATCTGGACCAGCCTCATCGGGCTGATCATCGGCGTGGTGCCGGGGGCCGGCGCGGCGATTGCCGCCTTCGTCGCCTACCAGCAGTCGAAAACCTTCTCGAAGACGCCGGAACTCTACGGTACCGGCCATGTCGAAGGCTTGGTGGCGCCGGAATCGGCCAATAACGGGGTCACATCGGGTACCCTGGTACCGCTGCTGG
>CAXMQC010000005.1:0-5430 GCA_964195285.1 Akkermansiaceae bacterium | reverse complement strand
GGACCAAATTGTATCTGTTTTCCGCTTGTAATCAGCAATAAATCGTATATCTTTAAACCGTACTGAAATTGTACGGTATTGGACTCATGTTCAAGATCAGCAGGATGACGGATTACGGGGTCGTGATTATGGCCCAGCTGGCGCAAGCTTCGGATGCGGTGGTGACCGCGCCGGACCTGGCGGCCGGAGCCGGGCTGCCGGCGCCGACGGTCGCCAAGATCCTGAAGCGCATGGCCCGGGGCGGGCTGGTAACCTCGCACCGCGGCATGAACGGGGGCTATGCGCTGTCGCGCCCGGCAACCGGGATCAGCGTGGCCGACATCATCAGGGCGCTGGAAGGGCCGGTCGAGGTGACGGCCTGTGTCGACGGCGCGTCGGGTGACGCCTGCTCCGTCGAAAGCCTCTGCCCGATCCGCGGCTGCTGGGACCGGGTCAATTCCGCGGTCAATCGCACTTTGCAGTCCATGTCGCTGGCCGAAATCGCGCACCCACCGAATTTCATCGATCTTCCGGCGACGCCCAAGCGGGCGGCGGCAGACAGTTAAATTCAACCTGGCCCAACGGGAGAACCAAGGAATGGCGGCAACGCTTGAAACCGTAGAACAGGTCCGCACGCTGGCGGACGACAAGTACAAATACGGCTTCGTCACCGATATCGAATCCGATGTCGCGCCCAAAGGGCTGGACGAGGATACGGTCCGCTTCATATCCGCCAAGAAGGAAGAGCCCGAATGGATGCTCGAATGGCGGCTGCGGGCCTACCGCGCCTGGCTGGATATGGAAGAGCCCAATTGGGCCAAGCTGAAAATCGCCCCGATCGACTACCAGGACGCCTACTACTATTCGGCGCCGAAACTCGATGATGCCCCGAAAAGCCTCGACGATGTCGACCCCAAGCTACTGGAAACCTATGAAAAACTAGGCATACCGCTGAAGGAACAGGAATGGCTGGCCGGTGTTGCGGTGGACGCGGTGTTCGACAGCGTCTCGGTTGCCACCACCTACAAGGCGCGGCTGGAGGAAGAGGGCATTATCTTTTGCGCGATTTCCGAGGCGATCAAGACTCATCCCGATCTGGTGCAAAAATATATGGGCAGCGTGGTGCCCTATACGGACAATTTCTTCGCCACCCTGAACAGCGCGGTCTTTACCGACGGTTCCTTCGTCTTCATCCCCAAGGGCGTGCGCAGCCCGATGGAGCTGAGCACCTATTTCCGCATCAATGCCCAGAATACCGGCCAGTTCGAGCGCACGCTGATCATCGCCGAAGAGGGCTCCTACGTCAGCTATCTGGAAGGCTGCACGGCGCCGCAGCGCGACGAGAACCAGCTTCATGCGGCGGTCGTCGAACTGGTGGCGCTGGACGACGCGGAGATCAAATATTCCACCGTCCAGAACTGGTATCCGGGCGATGAGAACGGCGTCGGCGGCATCTATAATTTCGTCACCAAGCGCGCCCATTGCCTCGGCAAGAATTCCAAGGTGTCCTGGACCCAGGTCGAAACCGGTTCGGCGATCACCTGGAAATATCCCAGCTGCATCCTGTCCGGCGACAATTCGGTGGGCGAGTTCTATTCGGTGGCCATCACCAACAACTGTCAGCAGGCCGACACCGGCACCAAGATGATCCATCGGGGCAAGAATACGAGCTCAACCGTGATTTCCAAGGGCATTTCGGCCGGCCGCGCCGACAACACTTATCGCGGCCTGATCCGCATGCAGCCCAAGGCCGAAGACGCGCGCAACTATACCCAATGCGACAGTCTGCTGATCGGCGACCGCTGCGGGGCCCATACGGTGCCCTACATCGAATCGCGCAACCCAACCGCCAAGGTGGAGCATGAGGCCACCACCGCGAAAATCAGCGAGGACCAGCTGTTCTATTGCCGCCAGCGCGGCCTGTCGGAAGAAGAAGCGGTCTCGCTCATCGTCAACGGTTTCTGCAAGGAGGTCATGCAGCATTTGCCGATGGAATTCGCCGTCGAGGCGCAGAAGCTGATCGGTATCAGTCTGGAAGGCAGCGTCGGCTGACGCGCGCCCGATATATACGGAGAAATAATAAATTATGGCATTGCTGGAAATTCGAAATCTGCATGCAAATGTCGATGACAAGCCGATCCTCAAAGGCTTGGACCTCACCATCGACAGAGGCGAAGTGCACGCCCTCATGGGCCCCAACGGCTCGGGCAAGAGCACGCTGGCCTATGTGATCGCGGGCCGCGAAGGGTATGACGTGACCGACGGGCAAGTTCTGTTCGACGGCAAGGATATCCTGGAGATGGCTGCGGACGAGCGCGCCCGCGCCGGCCTGTTCCTGGCCTTCCAGTATCCGGTCGAAATCCCCGGCGTGACCAATACGACCTTTCTGAAGACGGCGCTGAACTCGGTGCGCAAGGGGCGGGGCGAAGGCGAGTTGGACGCCATGCAGTTCCTGAAATATGTGCGCGAGAAGGCGAAGCCGCTGGGCATTGGTGATGAAATGCTGAAGCGCGCCGTCAATGTCGGCTTCTCGGGCGGCGAGAAGAAGCGCAACGAGGTGCTGCAAATGGCCGTGCTGGAACCGGTGATGGCGGTGCTGGACGAGACCGATTCAGGCCTCGATATCGATGCGCTGAAAATCGTGGCGGAAGGGGTGAACGCGCTGCGCAACCCGGAAAATGCGACGCTGATCATCACCCATTATCAGCGCCTGCTTGACTATATCGTGCCCGATCATGTGCATGTGCTGACCGACGGCCGCATCGTGAAATCCGGTGGCAAGGAATTGGCGCTGGAACTCGAGGCCAAGGGCTATGCCGAGTTCACCAGCGCCGAGGCGGCCTGAGGAATGGCAGGATCATGGTGAAGAACAAAAATCCCGAATTTTCCCTCGCCGGCGCGTTCGACGAAGCCGCGCCGCGCCTGCCGGGCGCCGATCTGGCGTGGCTCGATGCGCTGCGGGCCCAGGGGATCGAGGCCTTCCGTGCGAACGGCCTGCCGAACCGCAAGGTCGAAGCCTGGCGTTACACCAATTTAGGCGCGCTGGAAAAACAGGGTTTTGCACCGCTGGCTGAGCCTGCGCCGCTCGACACCCTGCCGGATGGTAGGGCGCTGGATATTGAAGGGGCCTGTCGCATTGTCTTCGTAAACGGACGGCTGCGCGCCGACCTGTCCGATCTCGATCAGCTGCCAGAAGGCGTGATGGCGCAGAGCCTGGCGGAAGCCCTCGGCGGCAAGGATGGCGAACTGGAAGACCTGATCGCCCCGGCATCCAGGGAACGCGACGGCGCGCTTGCGTCCCTGAACGACGCCTTCATGGAAGACGGGCTGGTGTTGCGTGTCGCCGCCGGCGTCGACGTGGAATCCCCGGTTCATCTTATTTCGGTCGGCGTGCCAGTCGAGGGCGAGGCGGTCGCTTTCCACCCACGTAATCTCGTGGTCGCGGCCAGGGACAGCCGGGCGACGTTGGTCGAATCCCATATTGGCGCGGGCGACGGCTCGTACTTCTCCAATTCGGTTACCGATATCTTGGTAGAGAAGGGGGCGACCCTGACCCACGCCAAGCTGCAGGACGAGGGGCCGAAGGCGTTTCATGTGGCGCTGGGCCGCGTGCGCATCGGCGACGAAGCGGTCTATGACAATTTCGTTCTGCATCGTGGCGGCGAACTGGCGCGCAACGAAATCCATGCGCGGATCGAGGGCTCGGATGCCGAATGTCGGCTCAACGGCGCCTATCTGGGCGCCGACCGCCAGCATATGGACAATACCACCGTGATCGAACACAAGGCGCCGGGCAGCCGGTCGCGCGAGGTCTTCAAGGGCGCGCTGGACGGCCGCGCCCGCGGCGTCTTCCAGGGCCGCATCGTGGTGCATCGCGACGCGCAGCAGTCCGACGGCCACCAGCTCAACAAGACTCTGCTGCTGAGCCGCAATGCCGAGATGGATACCAAGCCCGAACTGGCAATTTACGCCGACGATGTGAAATGCAGCCATGGCGCGACCATCGGCGAACTGGACGATATGGCGTTGTTTTACATGCGTACCCGTGGCATCGACGAGGCAACGGCCCGCGACATTCTGGTGGCCGCTTTCCTGAACGAAGCGGTTGAAGAATTGCGTGACAAAAACCTGGCCGACGCCTTTCGGGCGCGGATCGAGGGATGGGTCGCGGCGCGACACGAAAGCGAAGCGGAGAAAGCGGCATGAATGCGACCGCCGAAGCGATGGTAAAACCGGTCTTCGATGTCCAGGCCGTGCGGCGGGATTTCCCGATCCTCGCCCGCGAGGTGCATGGCAAGCCGCTGGTCTTCCTGGACGGCGCCGCCTCGGCACAGAAACCGCGCCAGGTGATCGACGCGCTCAAGTACGTGTACGAGAATGAATACGCCAATGTGCATCGCGGCATCCACTGGATGAGTGAGCGCGCTACCGACCGCATGGAGGCCGCGCGCGAAACCGTGCGACAGTTCCTGAATGCCGGCAGCACAAGCGAGATCGTTTTTACCCGCAACACGACCGAGGCAATCAATCTGGTCTCGACGTCCTGGGGTCGGAACTTCCTGAAGGCTGGCGACGAGATCGTCATCACGGAGATGGAGCATCACTCCAACATCATCCCGTGGCAGTTCCTGCGCGACGAGAAGGGCGTGGTGATCCGCGTCGCGCCGGTGACCGACGATGGCGAATTCCGTCTCGAGGATTTCGCGAGTCTTTTGAACGAACGCACGAAACTGGTCGCGATCACCCATATTTCCAATGTGCTGGGCACTGTCGTGCCGCTGAAAGAGGTCGTGCGCATGGCCCATGATGCCGGTGCAAACGTGCTGGTGGATGGCGCGCAGGCGGTGATGCATACGACGGTCGACGTGCGGGATCTCGATTGCGATTTTTACGCCTTTTCCGGCCACAAGCTCTACGGCCCGTCCGGTGCCGGTGTATTGTACGGCAAGGAGGCATTGCTGGATAAAATGCCACCCTATATGGGCGGCGGCATGATGATCAGCAGCGTCAGCTTCGAGACATCGGAATGGGCTAGCCTTCCGCATAAGTTCGAGGCCGGCACCCCGGCGATCGCCGAAGCGATCGGGCTGGGTGCCGCGATCGACTACGTCACCGAACTCGGCCTGGATGCCATCGCGGCGCACGAGCAGGACGTGCTGCATTACGCGATGCAGCGCCTCGCTTCAATCGACGGATTGAAATTTATTGGCACGGCGCCGGGCAAGGCGAGCGTGCTGTCATTTACCATGGACTGTGCCCATCCGCACGATATCGGCACGCTGGTCGATCGGGCGGGGATTGCGATCCGGGTTGGGCACCACTGCGCACAGCCGCTGATGGACCGGCTCGGTGTGGCAGCGACCGGCCGGGCGTCGTTCGGTGTTTATAATACCCGAGCCGAAGCTGATGCATTGGCGTCGGCGCTCCAGGGCGTAAGGGAGTTCTTCGGCT
>CAXMQC010000004.1:0-2733 GCA_964195285.1 Akkermansiaceae bacterium | reverse complement strand
ACTTTCCAACGCATCCTTCGACAGGCTCAGGATGAGGAGCGAGCGGATAGAATATCGACCACGAAAGTGAGGCACGATCACGAGGACAACGCACGAAATCACCACCCCCTCTGGGTCTCTGTGCCTCTGTGGTCATTTTTCTATCTGCGCATCCGTCGAATGCCCGCCATCCGGCGTTGACCGGTCCGCGCGGCCCCGTTATGTTGCGCCGCACCTAAGCGCGCGTCGTCCAATGAATCCGAGTCCGGGAATGGCATCCGACAACAGTTTTCAGTCGCTGATTCTCAAGCTCCACGACTATTGGTCCGAGCGGGGATGCGTGATTCTGCAGCCCTACGATATGGAGGTCGGCGCCGGCACCTTTCATCCTGCGACCACGCTGCGCGCGCTAGGACCGGAGACATGGAACGCGGCCTATGTCCAGCCCTCGCGCCGGCCGACCGACGGACGCTATGGCGAGAACCCCAACCGGCTGCAGCATTATTACCAATATCAGGTAATCCTGAAGCCCTCGCCGCCCGACAGCCAGGATCTCTATCTCGATTCGCTCAAGGCCCTGGGCATCGACCCGATGAAACACGACATCCGCTTCGTCGAGGACGACTGGGAAAGCCCGACGCTGGGCGCCTGTGGCCTGGGCTGGGAAGTCTGGTGCGACGGCATGGAGATCACCCAGTTCACCTATTTCCAACAGGTCGGCGGCATTGAATGCGCGCCGGTATCCTGTGAACTGACCTACGGGCTGGAGCGCCTGGCGATGTATGTGCAGGGCGTCGAGAACGTCTACGACCTGGATTTCAACGGCGCCGGCGTGAAGTATGGCGACGTCTTCCTGCAGGCCGAGCAGGAATATTCGGCCCATAACTTCGAGCATGCCAATACCGACATGCTGACGCGGCATTTCCAGGATGCCGAGGCCGAATGCCAGTCGCTGATCGAGGCAAAGCTTACGCTGCCGGCCTATGACCAGTGCCTGAAGGCGAGCCATTTGTTCAACCTGCTGGACGCGCGCGGCGTCATTTCGGTGACCGAACGCCAGGCCTATATCGGCCGGGTACGCAATCTCGCCAAGGCCTGCTGCGAAGGCTGGCTGCAGTCGCGGGGGCATGCGTGATTATGGATAAGAAAAAAGTATTACCACAGAGACACAGAGACACAGAGACGGCGGAGTCTTGTAACGACTATCTCTGTGTCTCTGTGTCTCTGTGGTCAAACTTCTTTTTATCGACAATTCACGCCGTGCCGGGGAAAGCCTGAGTCATGGCCGAACTTCTGCTGGAACTGTTTTCCGAGGAGATCCCGGCCCGCATGCAGGCGCGCGGGGCCGACGAATTGAAGCGGCTGGTCTGCGAGGGGCTGGCCGGGGCCGGGTTGGAATTTTCGGACGCCGACGCCTATGCGACGCCGCGACGCCTGGCCTTGCATATTCGCGGCATTCCGACGCGCCAGCCGGATATCAGCGAAGAGCGCAAGGGGCCGAAGGTTGGGGCGGCGGACAAGGCCATTGAGGGTTTCCTGCGCGGCGCCGGGGTCGAGTCGCTGGACAGTTGCGAAAAGCGCGATACGCCGAAGGGCGAGGTCTGGTTCGCGATCATCGAGAAAACGGGCCTCGACACCGGTGAGGTCTTGCCCGACCTGCTGGTCGCCGCAATCCGCAAGCTTGTCTGGCCGAAATCCATGCGGTGGGCCGGCAATACCAGCCGCTGGGTGCGGCCGTTGCATTCCATCCTGGCGGTATTCGACGGCGCCGCGCTTGAAGGCGAGCTGGATCTGGGCGGCGAGACCGTCGACTTCGGATACCGCACCTGGGGCCATCGCTTCCTGTCACCAGATTACATCGCGGCCAACAGCTTCAAGGATTACGCCACCGGGTTGCGGCACGCGCATGTGGTCCTCGACGCGGCCGAGCGCCGCCGCATGATCGCCGAACAACTGGATGCGCTGGCCAACGCCGAGAGCCTGGATTTGAAGGAAGACCCGGGCCTGTTGGACGAAGTCACCGGGCTGGTGGAATGGCCAGTGGCGCTGATCGGCGGTATCGACGAAGAATTCATGGATCTGCCGCCCGAAGTGTTGACCACCGCCATGCGCAGCCACCAGAAATATTTCACCCTGCTGAACGAAGACGGCTCGATGGCGCCGCGCTTCGCGCTGGTGTCCAACATGGAAACCGATGACGGCGGCGCCCGGATCACCGCGGGCAACGAACGCGTGCTGCGCGCGCGCCTGTCGGACGCCCGCTTCTTCTGGGACCAGGACCGCAAGGAGTCCCTCTCGAGCCGGACCACGCGACTGGCCGATATCACCTTCCACGCCAAGTTGGGCACGCTGGACCAGAAGGTCGATCGGGTCCAGGCGCTGGCCGTGGAGATCGCGAAGCATATCGACGGGGCCGACCGTGACCGGGTGCGCGCCGCGGCCCGCCTCGCCAAGGCCGACCTGGTCACCGGCATGGTCGGCGAGTTCCCCGAACTGCAGGGGCTGATGGGGCGCTACTACGCGCTGGCCGATGGCGAGCATGCGGAGGTCGCCGACGCCATTCGCGACCATTATGCACCGCAGGGACCGAACGATGACTGCCCGATAGCGCCGGTGTCGGTCGCCGTGGCGCTGGCCGACAAGATCGATACGCTGGTCGGATTCTGGGCGATCGACGAGAAACCAACGGGATCGAAAGATCCCTTCGCGCTGCGCCGCGCGGCCCTGGGTGTGATCCGGCTGGTTATCGAGAAC
>CAXMQC010000003.1:0-4926 GCA_964195285.1 Akkermansiaceae bacterium | reverse complement strand
AGCCCGAAACCTGGAGCGACGGGTTACCGGCATCGCCGACCAGCAGGGCCGAGCCGGGCACCATGCCGCCACCGACGACCCGGTCGTACTCGGCGATGCCGGTTACCCGTCGCTCCAGGTTTCGGGCTTCGCCGTCCAGCGCCACCAGTTCCATCTTGCCGCGGGTACCGGCCGGAGTCTTGCGAGCACCCGCCTTGCCGCCCAGCGGGGCGCTAAGGGCGGCTTCCTCGACGATGCTGTTCCATTCGTCGCAGGCGTCGCATTTGCCACTCCAGCGCGGATGTACCGCGCCGCAGGCCTGGCAGACAAATTGGGTGTTCTTGCGGGCCATTCGGCGTCCTGGATCAAACAGCGCCGGTCACGGCGCACGGACCTCCATCCGGATCGGGCCCTCGGCCCGACCATGGATGAACTGGTCGACGAATTCATCGCCCGACGAATCGATATCGGACGTCGGACCTTGCCAGATTATCTTACCCTTATACAGCATGGCGATGCGATCGGCGATCTTTCGTGCACTCGCCATGTCATGGGTGATCGACAGTGCGGTGGCGCCAAGTTCGCGCACGCATTTGACGATCAGGTCGTTGATCACGTCGGCCATGATCGGGTCCAGCCCGGTGGTCGGCTCGTCGAAGAAGATGATTTCCGG
This sequence comes from Akkermansiaceae bacterium, assembly GCA_964195285.1. Taxonomy (GTDB): domain Bacteria; phylum Pseudomonadota; class Alphaproteobacteria; order UBA8366; family JADFVY01; genus JADFVY01. The sequence continues at coordinate 4,274 of CAXMQC010000003.1, read as the reverse complement.
GGTGGTGGCGATGGCGCGGGCCAGGCCGACGCGCTTCTGCATGCCGCCCGACAACTCGGCTGGCCACAACTCGCCAACCTCCGACGCCAGACCAACATCGGACAGTTTGGAAAAGGCGATGTCGCGGGCCTCCTCAGGCTCCGAATGGCCACCCTGGATAAGGCCAAAGGCCACATTTTCCCAGACCTTCAGGCTGTCGAACAGGGCCCCGCCCTGGAACAGCATGCCGAAATTGCGGTTGATTTTTTCGCGATCCGCCGTCGACAGGCCGATGACCGACTGGCCGTCGATCGCGATGGTTCCCTGCTCGGGCTCCATCAGCCCCAGGATGCATTTCAAGAGCACCGACTTGCCGGTGCCCGAACCGCCGATTACCACGACCGACTCGCCGACCCCGACATCCAGGTCGAGCCCGTCGAGCACGATTTTGGACCCGAACCTCTTTTGCAGGTTGGCGGCGCTGATCTTCGGCATGCTGCTGGTCTCGGCGCTCATTTGGCGAAAAACATCTCGGTGATTAGATAGTTGGAGACCAGAATCAGGATCGAGGCGGAAACCACCGCATTGGTCGTTGCCGCGCCCACGCCCTGGGCGCCGCCGCGGCTGTGATAACCGTTGTAGCAGCCCATCAACGCGATGATGAAGCCGAAGACGATGGCCTTCACGACGCCGGAAAATACGTCCATGAATTCAAGATACTGCCAGGTATTCTTGATGTAGATCGCCGGGTTGAAGCCCAGCTTGTAGACGCTGATCAGATAGCCGCCGAAGACGCCGATCACATCGCCCACCAGGACCAGCAGCGGCAGCATGGTCAGGCCCGCGATAAGTCGGGGCGCAACAAGATATTTGTGCGGATTGGTTGACAATGTGGTCAGCGCGTCGATCTGTTCGGTGACGCGCATGGTGCCGATTTCGGCGGCCATCGCGGCGCCGACCCGGCCTGCCACCATCAGTCCGGCCAGAACCGGACCGAGCTCGCGGGTCATCGACAACACGACCACATTGGGCACCGCGCTCTCGGCCGAGAAGCGCGCGAAGCCGGTATAGCTCTGCAACGCCAGAACCATGCCGGAAAACAGTGTGGTCAGCCCGACCACGGGTAGCGAATAGTATCCGATCTCGATCATCTGCCGGCCGATCAGCCGTGGATAGATCGGCGGGCGCACGCAGTGCGATACGGAAACAATGGCGAACAGGGCCAGCCGTCCCGTCGCCTCCAGAAATCGCAAAAAGGCCCTGCCGATCGGCTGAAAAATGTTCAAGCAGTATCTCCATCGCCGCCGCCAAGATAATGCCTGCGATAGCGGCGCCCCAGGCTGGTCAGTATTTCATAGCCGATGGTGCCGGCCTCTGCTGCCAGCGCGTCGATATCGTGATGCGGTCCAATCAGATCCACCATATCGCCGGGTCTAGCCTCCGGTACCCGGGTCACGTCGACGGTTATCAGATCCATCGACACGCGCCCCAAAATAGGGACGGCTGTCGCGCCGATATGAGCCGTCCCGCGACCACTCAGACTGCGCAGATAGCCGTCCGCGTAACCCGCCGCCAGGGTCGCCAAACGGGCGGGTCCAGCAAAGCGGTGGGTGGCACCATATCCAACGGTCTGGGGGGTGTCAACGTCCCGGATTTGAAGGATTTTTGCTTGTAGCCGGACCACTGGACGCAGCGGGTTCGATTGGCCCGGAAGCGGGTTTATCCCATGCAAACTTACCCCCGGCCGGATCATGTCGAACAGGTAGTCGGAGCCCAGGAAAATACCCGATGAGGCCGCGAGACTCGCCGGCGCGCGGGGCAGGCGGCCCAGCGCGTCGGCGAAGGCGTCGCGCTGGTGCCGGCTCATGGTCTCGTCGGGTTCGTCGGCACAGGCCAGATGGCTCATGATCAGGACGAGTTCGATGTTGTTGAGGCGGGCAGGATCGCGCGCGAGTTCGTCCAGTTCCGCCGGCGGCAGCCCAAGGCGCGCCATGCCGGTATCGAGATGCAGGACCGCCGGTGCCGGGCCGCTGTCCCGGCAAGTCGCGCGCCAATCGTCGACCTGGTCGAGGTCATTCAGCACCGGCGCCAGACAATGGTTGCGAAACAGGGCAGGGGCGCCTTCGATCAGCCCGTTCAAAATAGCGATCCGTGCGTCCGGCAACAGAGCGCGCAGTTCGATCCCCTCATCCAGGGTCGCGACGAAAAAGTCGCGGCAGCCCTCGGCCCATAGGGTTCGGGAAACCTGGCCAACGCCAAGCCCATAGGCATCGGCCTTGATCGCGGCCGCCGTCGCGGCGGGCCGTGCCCGGTCCGCCAGCAAGCGGTAATTCGCGGCGATCGCCCCGAGATCAATGGTTAGGACAGAAGAGGCGTTCTCGTTCATGGACAGGACGCGCGCCCCACATCAATAGGCGTCGTCGCCGCTGTGCTGCCGGTCGAGATCACCGAATTTGGTAAGCGCCCCTTCGAAATACAGGTCGATCGTGCCGACCGGGCCATGGCGTTGCTTTGCAATGATGACGCTGGCGGTGTTCGCGACCTCGGCCATACGGCTCTGCCAGCGGGTATGGCGGTCTTCGAAGCGCTCGCCCTTTTCCTCAATGCCCAGTATCGGTTCGCCTTTTTCCAGATAATATTGTTCGCGGTAGATGAACATGACGACGTCGGCGTCCTGTTCGATCGACCCTGATTCACGAAGATCGGCCAGTTGCGGGCGCTTGTCCTCGCGGTTCTCGACCTGGCGGCTGAGTTGCGACACCGCAATTACCGGGACTTCCAGTTCCTTGGCCAACTGCTTCAGCCCGCGGGTGATTTCCGAGACTTCCTGCACCCGGTTTTCCATGCGGCGGCCGGGCGTTCCCTGCAACAGTTGCAGGTAGTCGACGACGACCATGTCCAGACCGCTTTGGCGTTTCAGGCGCCGCGCCCGGGTACGCATGGTCGATACCGTAATTGCCGGGGTGTCGTCGATAAACAGCGAAACCTTACTCATCTGCTGGCTGGCGACGGCGAAGGCCTGGAATTCCTCTACATTGATGTCGCCGCGGCGAACCCGGTCGGACGAAATACCCGAGACTTGCGACAGGATACGCGCGGCCAGTTGTTCGGACGACATCTCCAGCGAGAAGAACAGTACATTGTGAGTGCCGGGCGCCTCGTCGCCATCCTTCGGTTTCTGTGCCTGAGCGGCGTTGAAGGCGATATTGGTGGCCAACGCCGTCTTGCCCATCGCCGGACGGCCGGCCAGGACCAGCAGGTCCGACCCGTGCAGCCCGCCCAGCCGGCGGTCCAGATCCTTCAGTCCGGTGGTCACACCGACCACATGGCCTTCGCTCTTGAACGCCTGTTCGGCCTCTTCCAGCGCCACGACGGACGCATGCTTCAGGGTGACGACGCCGCGTTCGGTTTCACCGATCGTGGCCAGATTATAGAGTTGCTGTTCCGCCTTCTCGATCTGGGCTGGCGCCGAATCGTCGATATCCGGTTCGAAAGCGTCATTGACGACGCCCTCGCCCAGTTCAATCAGCTGCCTGCGCAAATAGAGGTCATGGATAATGTGCCCGTAATCGGCGACGTTGGCGACGCTGATGACGCTGGCGGCCAGTTCGTAGAGATACTGTGCGCCGCCGGCGCCGGCCAGGGCCTCGTCGGCTTCGAAGAAATGAGCCAAGGTTTGCGGGCTGGCCTTCTGGCCACGTTCCACCAATCGCCGGGTGGCCTCATAGATGCGGCCGTGGACGGGCTCGTAGAAATGCTCGGTAAGCAGAAAATCCGAAACCTTTTCAAGCGCCCGGTCATTGGTCAGAATCGCGCCCAGCAGCCCGGCCTCCACTTCTGCGTTATGTGGCGGGATGCGGTAGGCCGGGGCGTCACCCGCGTCGTTGCGCAGCGCGGTGACAGTGTTTTCAGTGGCGGGTGAAGTCATGATCTGGAAATAGTACACCCGCCTTGCGGCGGGTGTAAGGGTTCAATCAAGAGGATATCGGGGATAACTCCCGGGCCGGGCAGAATTCCGGGGGTTCAGCCCTTGTCTTCTTTTTCCTTGGGCGCCTCGGCGGGCTCTTCCGCCGGGGCCTCGTCTTCGGCCGGCGCCGTCGACTCGGCCGCCGCCTCGTCTTTGGCCGGCGCCGCCGACTCTGCCGCTGCTTCGGCTTCGGCCTCGCCGGTCACTTCGGCGATTACCGATTCCACGAGGTCTTGGTCCGGGGCCTGCTCGAGCATTTCCTCGGCCTTGGCCGCGGCGGCCGCCGCCGCTGCTGCCTCGGCCGCGATGGCCGCCTGCTCGGCGCGTT
>CAXMQC010000002.1:0-6381 GCA_964195285.1 Akkermansiaceae bacterium | reverse complement strand
CCGTCCGCTATCCCGATCATATCGCCTTCAGGATCGGCTATCTCGCCTGGGGAACGGCAATTTACGCCCTGCTTGTCACTATTTTCCTGGCCAGGGATTGGTGGCGGGCGCGGCCCGCTGCTGGTCCGGTCTCGGTCAAGGAATCCGAAAAACCCTAATTCATCCGTGCCGCTTCGTGGGGGCTGTCGAGCGAGAAAGCCGGGACGGTCACGTCGAACATGGCGCCGTCGGGGCCTTCCATTTCGTAGGCGCCCATCATCACACCGGATGGCGTGGTCAGCGGCGTGCCACTGGTGTATTCGAAGCTCTCGCCGGCCGCCAGGACCGGCTGCTCGCCGACGACGCCGGGGCCGCGCACCTCCTGGACGATGCCTTTCGCATCGGTGATACGCCAATAGCGGTTCACCAGCTGGACCGTTCGTTCGCCGAGATTTTCGATTGTCACATGGTAGGCCCAGACATAATGATTCTCGACCGGCTCCGATTGTTCCTCCAGGAACATCGGCCGGACGGTAACCTTGATGCCGTCGGTGATTGCTTCGTACATCGCGCGATCCTTCTCGATTCCCCGCCACCTGCCGGGGCCAGTTGCCCTTATTTAGTCGAATTGGGCGTCATGTCCAGCCGCAACGGATCACAATTGAATTGCTCCGCCATTCGCCGGACCGCGGGGCCTCCCCCGAAAACGCGATGCCATCGGCCTTTTGTGTCCGCCTGCACAAACTGGCAGAGGATTTCGGCGAAAGAAAGGCGGCAAACATACCGTGGCTCAGAAGTGATAACTCGGCGGGCAGGGGGTGTCCTCTCCGGCGCGCGGGTCGACACGGCGTCCGGCGCGGGGATGGAACGGCAAGCCGTGCTCGCGCATGAAGGCGCGCACCTCCTGGGGCGTCCAGTCGATCATCGGGTCGACGCGCACCAGGCCTCCTTCCATATCGACGCGCAGCGCCGTCTGTGGCGAGGGCAAGTGATAGACCGAGCTGATCCAGCAATCGTAATGCACCATGATGTCGTTGAGATGAACCAGCTCGTGTACGCGGCCCAATCCGCTCTTATACTCCGCCCACATTCGTTCGTAATGGTCCGAAACGTCCGGCAGCACGCCGGATTTTGCACCCTCGGTCTCGGTCACGTGGGTCAGCCCCAACAGCTTGACGATTTCGGCGCGATGCGCCTCGCTTTCCTCGAACCATTCGCCCGGGCGGCAGAACACGACCGGCGTATCCGGGTCGATATCGGCGATCATTTTCAGCACCACGATGCTTGGCGCCCTGAGCGACGAAGTCATCACAGTCATGCCTGGGAAACGGTCCTTGATAAGGTAGCGCAGCAACGCGTCGGTCGCGAGAGTCCCGCAGGCTTCGCGAAGTTCGTCGAAATCGGTCATCGGGTAATCTCCCCGGTTACTGTCTTCGTTGCGACGGGAAATGAGTCGATCATTCATGTCAGCCTATGTCAACGCTGGTTGTGGGGCTTTAGAGAAAAAATTGCCCGGCGGGGCGACGGAACGTTTCGAGAGGCTTCCCCAGACTCTCTGCCGTCGAGCCCTCCACCGGGCCAAGGAGGAAACGAATAATGCAATATCGGCGACTCGCGACTCCATCCACCCGTATCTACCCCTGTCTTGGCGCGGTCGTCTGTGAGTTTCTTCACATGCCGGTATTATTCGCTGCCCAGGGATGCGGTCGGCGCCGCGTGGGAAAACTATCCGGCAGTGGCCGCCACAAGTTCGGCCGCCATGGCGGCGGCGTTGTCCGGCGCCAGGGACTGGTAATGTTTGCCGGTGAGGTCGAACAGGGCCTGCGACGTCGCCGTCGTGAAAATCGCCGTGCCATCGGCTTCGATCGACTGCAAACCGTCCCAGGGCAGCGACGCGATATTGCTGGCGACGGCTTCATCCCTGGTCCAGCCGGCCGGGAGTTCGAGCGACACGCAGCCGGCCTCGACCCGGACCGGATAGCCGCCGGTAAGTCCACTGGGCGCCGGTACGTGCATATGCACTTTGCCGTGGCCCGCCAGCGCCGGCAATAATTCGCGCGCGGACGAGGCGGTCAGCAGGTTGAAATCCAGCTGGTAGGGAATAGGGAAGGGGCGCAGCATCGCCCGCGCACCGACATCCGAAACGTCGCGGCCGTCAACTTCCGCATGCAGCATGAAAGGCGGCGCCTCTTCGGCCGGCGTTTCGACATCGCGGTAAACGAAATATTCCAGCGCATGCTGAGCGACCAGACGCACATCCACGGACCCCGGTTCGCAGCCGATTTCTGCAGCCACGGCGATGCGAATTTTCGGCACCATCTCGTCGATATTGCCGACGCCGCAGACCGGCCCCGGCCCGGACCGGTGCAGGATCGGATTGACCACATCCGGATATGACGCGCCGACCCAGGGGACATCCAGCCCCGAGTCGGCCCAGGCCCTCCGTACCGCCAGCATCGGCGCCAGGTGGCAGGCGATCCAGCCGGCGAAGGGGACGGCATGGGCAGCCTCGGCCCTGGCTCCGGTCAATCGGTCGATTCGCCACCACGGCAGCATGCTTGGTGCCGCAAGCGCCACGTCGGGTGCAATTTTGCGAAGGATGGCCGCCGCCGACACGTTATTCACGTCGAGTTCGACATAATTTATCGCCGGATACTGCCCTTCGATGGCGGCGCCGATTCGCGCCTGGTTGGTTTTGCGCAAGCCGCGGGCCGGGTCGCGTCCGGCCACCAGGATCTCGGCAAACGCGCCCGAACGCGCCACCGCCTCAAGGATATGGCCGTTCAATTGTCCCAGCGAGATGAGCAGAAGGCGGCTCATGATTCTTTCCGCACAACCTTTGCTACAATGCCATCGGCGGCAGCCTTGCGTGAAACATTGGGGGCGGCAAGGCCATTAGCCTCGCCGCCCCAATTCGGTGACGGTTTTACCGGCAATTCAATGCGTCAGCGCTGAATGGCGTACCGGTCCATCAATTTGTACATCGTGACGCGCGAAACACCGAGTTCCTTTGCCGCGCGAGTTACGTTGAAGTGAAACTTGTCCAACGCCGCCCGCACCGCATCCTGTTCGGCCTTGGCCCGCGCATCGGCCAGCCGCGCCCTGGCTTCATCCGGCTGCGCAGCTATCGGCTCCGCGCCGTTCCCCGGCGTCGCGCCGTTCCCCGGCGAAGTCTGACCGCAGGGAGTCGGACCGTTCAGGTCGAAATCCCCAATATCCAGCGGACGGTCACCGGCCATCACGACCGCGCGCCGCATCTTGCTGATCAACTCCCGGACATTGCCTGGCCATGAATATAGCCGCAGTGCCGACAGGCAGCTTTCGGCAAGCATCGGCGGTGTTTCCACATTGAACTCGCGCGCCGCCTGATTGAGGAAGAACTTGATCATCAGTTCGATGTCGCCGTCGCGCTCGCGCAGCGGCGGCAAATGGATGCGCAGCACGTCGAGTCGGAAGAACAGATCCTGACGGAATTGCCCCTTGTTGACGGCCTGTTCCAATTCGACATTGGTTGCCGCGATGATGCGCGCATTGATCTGGTGCGCCTCATTGCTGCCAACCCGTTCTATGGTCTTGTCCTGCAGGAATCGCAACAGGTTGGTCTGCAGTTCCAGCGGCAGGTCGCCGATTTCATCCAGGAACAGGGTGCCGTTGTCGGCTTCCTCGATTCGCCCTATGCGGCGCGCCAACGCACCCGTGAAGGAGCCCTTTTCATGCCCGAACAATTCGGACGCGATCAGCGAGGCCGGCAGGCCGCCGCAATTGACCGCCACGAAGGGCCCGCGCGAATATTGGGATCGTTCGTGGATTGCGCGCGCCGCCAATTCCTTGCCGGTGCCGCTCTCGCCGGTCACCAGGATCGGCGCATCCGTTGACGCGAATCGCCGAATCGCATGGAAGACGACCTGCATCGCCTGGCAACTGCCAACCATAAAGGGTTCATCCGCTTGGTCGCCGGCCATCGCCAGCGTGCTTTTGACCTCGGGTCCGTCGACCCTCTCGGCCGGCTCAACAGCAGCCATATCTGCCGCAAGCTGCGGATAATCGAGGCAGGCGCGCATCAGGATGTCGGCCAGCGCCGCCGCCCCTTGCGAAACCAGAACGTCCCGCGAAACTGTTTTGGATTTTGCTCCTACACCCGTCGTGGAGCTGATATCGCGAACCAGGTCTTGATCGGAAATCCGGTCCGGTATGACTACAGGTTTCCCCACCCCTGTCATGGTATGTCCTTACAATAGTTGGTCAAAATTGCCTGATCGAAACCAGCCCCATGTGCAACTAAGCTAAAAATTTTGCGTTATAATTTCTTAAATATTCTGTAAAGATAGTTTTACAGTTTTTTGTGCGAGTGCGCAACCAAAAACGGCCATGCATTTTGTGTGGCGGAAATCGTGAAACTCCCAGAAAACTGCGGGTTACAGCTATTAAATCAGTACAAATTTAAATAAATTTTATTCGATTATTTCACAATACTGCGGGTTAAGTTTTGTAGCCTTGGGCTGTATACGCAATGGTGGCAATTCCCCGTCTATTAAATTCCAATAAGTAGCAATGTGGCGATGCAAAAAGCGAGCAATTGATGCTGTTTGGCAAAGGGTGGGTATCTTACTTAACGAAATTTTAAGCCAGACATAGTATTCGTCGAATAAGCAGGTTATTACGCCGAACGGTTTTTCGTCATCGATGATCGTGCAGGGAAATTTTTTGGATGATTGTGTAATTGTGATGTTCAAACCCGACTTTCCTGGGAAATCGATTTTTCGCGCTGCCGCCGCGACGGCGGTTTTTGCCCTCGGGGCGTGTGCGTCGGGCCAGCCTTCCGGCGTGAACCAGGTCGAGTTGGACCGGGAAACCATATTTCAACGCCAACTGGTTCTTGAACAGACTGTGGAGACGCAACGCCGCATCGAGAACGTTTCTTTCCGGCTGATGACTGCCGCCGCCGATTTCTGCGGTGAGCGGCGGGGTGCGGCCTGGGGATTTACCGTCGCCAACCGGTACAGTTTTGGCGACGGGATGATCGAAGCCGCGGCGTCGGCGTTCCAGCTCGACTCGTCGGCCAGGGTACTTTCTGTGACCACCGGATCGCCGGCGCATAAAGCCGGGCTTATCGAAGGCGACGTCATCACGCGGGTCAACGGCATGCCCGTCAAACCGGGCAGAAATGCCGCGAATACGGTGTCGCAAGCGGTTGAGAAAGCGGGCCTTGACGGCCTGAATATGAACATTGGCGGCGCCAATCCACGCCGCGTCCATATCGACCCGGTCATTGCGTGTGATTACTCGATCGAGGTCCTGAACAGCGACAAGGTCAACGCCTATGCCGATGGCGACCGGCTTCGCGTGACCAAGGGCATGTTATGGTTCGCGCGCGCCGAGGCCGAACTCGCCATGGTGTTGTCGCACGAACTCGCCCATAACATCATGGGTCATGCGGGCACTTTCGCCAGCATGTTCTATGACAAGAAAAGCCGCGAGGCGGATGCCGATTATGTTGGTCTCTATATCATGGCGCGCGGCGGATTCGAGATCGAGGAGGCGCCGAATTTCTGGCGCCGGATCGCCGCCGCATTTCCCAGAATGATCGAGTCGTCATCGAGCCATCCACTGATGCCGGCCCGCTTTGTTGCGATCCGCAAGACGACCGAGGAAATCCGCGCCAAGGAGGCGAAGGGCCTGCCCCTGGTGCCGCAAAAGGTCGACAACCTTGCCGCGATCAGACGGCCTGTCCCGAATCGGCCAGAGTCCTGACGCCGCCGGCGGAACCAGGCCACCCCGTAAAGCTATAAAAGACCGGAATTTCCGGTCTTTTTTTGTTGCGATGTGCTGCTTTTGCCACAGGCGAGTCTGTAAAGATCGAGTTAACGAAAATTTATAGACTGTAAACCGGCCCTTACAGTAATTGGCGCGTCATCGTTTGTTTGGCGCCATGCCGACTGAAAAAACAACGTAAAAACAAAGCACTAAAATTGTACTCAAATTTGGCATAAATACTGTGTCGAGTCGGGGGTGATTGCGGTGATTCGTGCGCGACGTTAACGGGAAATGGTTGGCGTTGCTGTGAGGGTGGAATGACCGCAGCTTTTTTTTAACTTGTGGAGGGAGGTCCGCAATGTTGACGAGAATTTTAGCTCTATTTTCAATTATTCTTTTCATGACCGGCTGTACGTTGGGCGTGCCGCTGATCGACGACACCGTTGCGCATTCAAACGGTAATGCCGAAGGCCATGATGGCGGCAGTGTCACTGGTGACGGTGATGGCGACGGCGATGGCGACGGCGACGGCGATGGTGACGGCGACGGCGATGGTGACGGTGACGGCGATGGTGACGGCGACGGCGACGGCGATGGTGATGGTGATGGTGATGGCGATGGTGATGGTGATGGCGATGGTGATGGTGA
>CAXMQC010000001.1:0-2765 GCA_964195285.1 Akkermansiaceae bacterium | reverse complement strand
GATGGCCGGAACCGGCTCGATCGCCGGCGCCGCCGCCCGCCAGACCATCACCCAGGACCAACTGCTTGAATTCAAGCCGGTCGGCCAGGTGACGCTGCTCAATTTCACCGATTGCCACGCCCAGTTGATGCCGCTGTATTTCCGTGAACCGTCGGTCAATTTGGGGGTCGGCGGTTTCGGCGGACTGCCGCCGCATCTTACCGGGCGCGACTTCCTCAAGCATTTTGGTATCCAGCCATCGTCGCCGCAGGCCTACGCCTTCACGGCCGAGGATTTCACGGCGCTTGCCGGCAGCTATGGCCGGGTCGGCGGCATGGACCGCATGGCGACACTGATCGGTGCCATCCGCGCTGATCGCGGTGAAGAAAAGGTCCTGCTTCTTGATGGCGGTGACACGCTGCACGGTTCCTATACGGCGCTTCAATCCCAGGGCGCCGACATGGTGTCCGTCCTCAACAAACTTGGCGCGGAAGCGACGACGGGGCATTGGGAATTCACCTATGGCACGGACCGCGTCAAAGCCTTTGCCGGCAGCAAGGATGCGCCCGGTGAGCTCAAGCCCACATTCCTTGCCGGCAATATCGTGGATACGGAATGGAATGAACCGGTCTTCAAGGCCACCAAGTTTATTGAGAAGAACGGCGTCAAGGTGGCTGTCATCGGCCAAGCCTTCCCGTTCACGCCGATCGCCAATCCGCGCTACCTGATCCCGACCTGGTCATTTGGCATTCGCGAAGACGTGGTCCGCAGGAATGTAGCGGCTGCGCGAAAAGCCGGTGCGCAACTTGTTGTCCTGCTCAGCCACAACGGCTTCGATGTCGATCGGAAGATGGCCGCCCGCGTTGAGGGCATCGACATCATCTTGACCGCACATACCCACGACGCCCTGCCGGTTCCGATCAAGGTTGCCAATACGATCCTGATCGCCAGCGGCTCCAACACCAAATTTCTTTCTCGCCTCGACGTGGAAATGAAAAACGGACGCATGGTCGACTTTTCCTATGCGCTGATACCGATATTGGCGGACGCGATCCGACCGGATGCGGAGATGGCCAAACTGGTCGCCAAAATCCGCGCACCGCACGAGAAGATGCTTAAAACCGTTGTCGGGCGGACGGATTCCCTGCTCTACCGACGCGGCAACTTCAACGGCACCTTCGATGATTTGATTTGCCAGGCCATGCTTACCGAACGCGATGCCGAAATCGCTTTTTCGCCCGGCTTCCGCTGGGGACCATCGCTGCTGCCAGGACAGACCATTACCTGGGACGATATCTATTCAGAAACGGCCATGACGTACCCCACATGCTACCGCTTGAATTTCAAGGGCGCGATGCTGAAAACGATCCTGGAGGACGTCGCTGACAATCTGTTCAACCCGGACCCCTATTATCAACAGGGCGGCGACATGGTGCGCATTGGCGGCATGGGCTACACGATCAACGTCGATGGCAAGATGGGCGGTCGCGTCTCAGGCATGACCCTGCTTAAGACCGGAAAGCCCATAGACCCCAACCGTGACTATGTTGTTGCCGGCTGGGCCTCGATCAACCCGCAAGCCAAGGGACCGGCGATTTGGGATGTTGTCGCGCAGCACATAAAGAATACAAAGGTCGTGAGCGTACAACCCAATGACAGCGTCAAGGTGCTAAGGAGCTGAGGCGTTGGGCTTGAAGTTGCCAGTTGCAGTTGCGATCTCGGTCTTTATGCACGATGGGAATTGTAGCGTATGGCGGGCCGCCCGCTCAGCGTTGCAGCAGTTGGGCGCCAAGCCCCTGGCAAACCGAAACATCGACCAACAAGGGTAGGCAGAACCAAACATGCTGCTAGACCTGCACATCTACTTCGGCGTTGCCGTTGCCGGGCTAATCAGCTTCCTGTCGCCCTGCGTGCTGCCGCTGGTGCCGCCGTATCTCGGCTATATCGGCGGCACAACGCTGGACCAGATGACGGGTGAGGATGGCGACGTACCACCCGGCGTTTATCGCCGCGTTGTGCTCTCCTCGTTCATCTTCGTTGCGGGTTTTACGACGGTCTTCGTCGGTCTGGGCGCCACAGCTTCGATATTCGGGCAGTTCATCCAGTCTTACAAGAGCGAGCTGGGCATTGGCGCAGGCATCATCATCATTCTGTTCGGCCTGCATTTCCTCGGTCTGTTGCGCATTCCGTTCCTCTACCAGGAAGCGCGCTACCATACGGAATTCAAGAAAACGAGCCTGCTCGGCGCCTACATCATCGGCCTGGCGTTTGCGTTCGGCTGGACGCCGTGTGTCGGACCGATCCTGGCCGCCGTCATTGCCATGGCGGCGACCGAGGCGAGCCTTTACACCGGCATGAGCATGTTGTTCGTCTATTCGCTCGGGCTCGGCATACCCTTTGTCCTGGCGGCGGTGGCCATCAAGCCCTTCCTCGGCTTCATGACGCGCTTTCGCAAGCATCTGGGCACGGTTGAAAAAATCATGGGCGCCCTGCTCGTGCTGACGGGCATCCTGTTCATTACCGGCTCGATGAACTGGCTGGTTTTCGCCTGTGCCGGAGTAGCACCTAGCGGCAGCAAGGCTGTCACTGCAGCTACAGCCGAGGCGCCGAGCACGAAATCGCGGCGATCGACCATTTCAAGTTGGAGTAAGTGCTTCTTCCTCAAAATTGCACAAACACTGATTGTTCCGGGAGGTCGGACAGCCCCGGCAGCACAGCCGCAGCTGTACTCAGGAAATGTTAGCCCGCATGCATGCCTTCGGCTACATATTCATATATAAGATAAT